>JBCCXH010000007.1:0-31247 GCA_039192005.1 Bacteroidota bacterium | reverse complement strand
TTGAGAATTGATGAAAATGTTTTAATAATTATTTAAATAATCATAATTATTCGATGAATGGTATTTTTTCGGTATATGAATACTGAAAAATGATCGATTAGTTCTTGGATTTTTTCAAATGTCAATTATATTCGCTGTGTAGTTCACAAAAAATAATTGACATCACCAACATCAAGTTGTAGATAATCAAATAGGTACGAGTAGTTTTTATTTAGTCGCTTTTGATCTCGCTATGTGCTACGATGGCCTACGCTGTCGGAGAAAACCACGATTCCCGATTTGACCGGGTGCAGTTAGGTCCGGTTCTGGCTAAATCATCGCTACTTAAAAGTGAATGAAAAACCATGAAGATGAAAATTATTCCTATGACCGATCATATCCTGTCTCCCAATCCAAAAGGCGAGAAGCCCGCCTCAAGCTCGTTAAAATTCTTCCTTCTTGTTACGTCTGTAGTCGTGCTACTTCTGCTATTTGGCTCAGACGCTCATGCACAAACCGACAGCAAAGAAGTGACGACAGTGACACAAGAAAAGGAATTAGCCGAATTGAAACAAGCGTTGACGGCCGAATTAGCCGCCATGCGAAAAGAAGGCTACTGTTTCAGTTACAAAATATTCATACGGCAAATATCCTATTCTAATCCAAATTCTTGAATCTTATGAATTGTCCACTCATTCTCTACTCTGCGAAAGAAAGAAACTCTCAAAAAACAGTTAATCGACCAAAGAGAAGTTTGCTACTTTCTAAATGCTGTTTCTTCTTTTTAACACTTTTTACAAGCTTTAACGCATTTTCACAACTACCTAGTTCTACCATTAATTTCCTGAGCTACAATAGCGTTGTCGGTCCTCGGTATCTTCTTTCATTTGGAAGGGTTACTACAGGATTAACAATTAATGCCTCATCTGTATATCTTGGTAACGATCGCTGGACAGGAAGTGGTCTGGGTCTTGGTACTACCTCTCCTGCTTACAAACTTCACACGAAAGGAGACATCTTCGCAGATGGTGGATGGCTGCGCGTTTCAGGAAATAACGGTCTCTACTTTGAAAAGCATGGAGGTGGATTTTACATGCAGGACAAAACCTGGATACGCACCTCTCATCAAAAAAGCTTTTACCATGAGACCGGCATCATGCGTACTGACGGTGATTTTCAGGTGGGTTCAAACGGGGACCGTTTTTTAGTGGATGGAAGTGGACATGTTAGGCTCTCAGGGAATCTGAAAAGGCGTGCACACCATACTGGACACCTCGAAGGGTCTTACAACAATATAGGCGAGAACTCGACACGGACAAATCCCATTTATACGATTGGTTCTAGTTACAATCCCTCTGACGCTGCACTATCCAATATGTATGGTGTGGGCTATACCCATAGCAATTCTTCTTTCATTAATGCGACAGATTTAGGGATAACTCCCCCCAGCGATTGGGGGTTCTATGTAGCTGCTAATGGCAGTTCAAAGATTTTTTTAGGTGGAAACACGGGTAACGGTTATTTCAAAGGCAATGTGTACTCCTCTGGCGGATTGGTAAGTAAATCTGTTACAACCATTGGGGGAAACTTATCGCTCACAGGTGGAGGATGGGGTATGGATTATCACATCGATACAGACAACAACTCCACCAATGCATTTACCTGGTACGGAAACGGGGCAGAACAAATGAAGTTAACCGATGATGGCAAGCTCGGAATCGGAACAGCACCTCTCGAAAAACTAGACGTAGAAGGCAATGTGAGGTGGGGTACGGTCGGTTCCTCCGGGTGGGGGGATGGAATATTGACGACTGCCTCCGGTTGGGCAGACGGTGCCTATCCTACCATAGGAAGCGCAGGTTCTAAAGGTAGTCTGATCATGCTGCACAACCCACACATTCCTTTCCGAACCGATAATGCTGCCAACTCAGACTATGTAGGTCGGGCAGGGCTTCGGATGGCAGTGAATGAAGGTGCTACCGATTGGTGGGACATGGGGCTGGCAGGTGATTTCTTTCACATCTTCAAGCGATCATCTGGTGAATTTCTTCGGGTCACCGGCGAAGGCAAGGTAGGGATCGGGACGAAAACACCTGCTGAGATGCTGGACGTCAACGGAAACATTGCTGCTGACAACCTCTACTTAAACGGCGGCATTACGACAGGAGGGTCGTTACAAGTAGATGCTATCTCAGTTAATGGCGACATCACTGCGGCAGGAACCATCACTTCAAACAGCATTCATACAACAGGTCCCATTGACGTTTCTGCCGGAGGGTTAACCCTGGCGGATCAGTCCGGGATGCTTTCCTTCTCCCCGGATGCACAAAACACGGCCATTCGGTGGAGTGGTACCGGTGAGTCCGGACGCTTAAGTTTTAATCACGGAACAGCCTCAACAAGAGAAATCATGACGCTGATGCCCAATGGAACGGTAGGCATTGGCACCAGTACGCCTTCCCCGTCGCATAACCTGCACGTGGCCGGTACCATCCTGGCCGATGGGATGACGGTGGAAAACAGCTTTACCGTCAATCAACTGATCCTGAGCAATGCTCCGAATCCTGACCCGCAGGCCTCACAGATCCTGGCCAGGGATACGGACGGGCAGATCGTCTACCACGAATTGGAAGACATCCGCAATCCCTGGGGGATTCGGTTCATCGAAAACGCAGCAGGTACGGATCAGAATTGTCTGGACTTTACCGACCTACAGGATTTGGTCCTGGAAGTAGATGTGCTGGACCTGCATGGAAACCTGCTACTGGGGAACAACGGCTACATCGACGATCGGGACGCAGAGCTTACCCCCGAAGAATCTATTTATGCCGGGCCTACGCCTTCCTCCAATGATCGGGACGACTGGATTAAGTTAAGCGGGAGGGTGGAAGTAAGTTCCTCTGATGCAGACGAAGGTTTGGTGGTCTTTGGTAAGCATGCTACCAGTTCGCAGTACGTCAACATTACCCAGGATGGACCCTACAGTGTGTTTGCCAACAGCCGTGGAAAAGACGATTATTTCATGCGGACCAGCGAAGATGCGACGGCCAATCCGTTGATTGAGTTCCGGGGAGAAATTACTTCTTCGGGTAACATCACGACCACGGATTACCTCTCTGCGGTGGAATGGAAAGAGGCACATACCCGAACGACTCATTTGGGTGATGGCATTCAGTGGACGGGGTCGGACCTGGCCATGGACATTGACACGGAGTACCTGGAATTTGAATCGGGTAAGCTCACGGTAAAAACGGAAGCAGTAAGCCCCTGGACCCAAACCGATGGTGATTTGACCTATGGCGGCGGAAAAATCGGAGTTGGTACGGAAACCCCCGATCATGCACTGACGGTCAATGGACTGGTGCATGCGAAAGAAGTGCTGATTGACCTTGAGGTTCCCGGCCCGGATTATGTTTTCGAAGCAGACTATGACCTGCGTTCGCTGGAAGAGATCGAGACCTACGTGAAAAAAGAGAAACACCTGCCGGAAGTCCCTCCGGCGGCGGAGATGGAAGCCAACGGAGTCGAAGTAGGCGAAATGAACATGCTGTTGCTCAAGAAAGTGGAAGAGCTGACCCTTCACCTGATTGAGCAAAACAAGCAGCTAAAAGCACAAAATGAACGAGTCGAGGCTCAAAACGAACGCATTGCTACCCTGGAAGCTGCTTTGGCCAACAAGAAGAAATAGCGGAGTCGATTACCTGAAATACCCAATTAATTTTAGACTGAACGAATGCAATTCCAAGTGACCATTTTGACCATCGTTTGCCGAGCCCGGTGGCTTTGGGTGGTGGTGCTGGTCTTAGTGGCCAATAGCTACTTGGTGGCCCAGGAACAGAAGCAGTTGAAACAGGATCGGGATACGGTAAGGACGACAAAGCGGGCAGATCCAAAAAAGTCCGGGACCACACGGGCTTCTAAATTGGGTGATCAGGTAAGGAAGCGGGCGAAGGCATCGGTTCCGAAGGATTCCCTGACGTTTCATTCCGAAGACGGGTTCAACCATCCGGGTACGGACCCTTCCGTACTGACAGGTGGGGCCGGGGTGACGGACAGCTTACGGACAGCGATGGAAAAAGAAGCGATGCAAGCCGGTAAGGAACAACTGAATGAAAAACGACCGGCTATGCCGGACACCCTTTCGGACATTGCTACGACGTGGGAGCAGGGGGTGTCATCTGCACCAGCCCGGAACGTCAGAAAACACGTGGAAGACAGTGCCGTACAGGTGGCCGACCGATCCCTTGCGCGGAAAGACCAGGTGTCGGGCAAGAAGAAACGGTGGAAAGATCGGTCGGACCGTCTTCAACAGAAAGACCGGACGGATAGTCTCTCCCGCATCGATCGGATGAGAAACAAGGCAAAAACACATAAAAATCGAGTCAAAAAGCTGAGGGAAGATGAGGAGGCGCGATGGGATGAGGTAGCAGGACTGGAACAGCAGGTATCCGAAAAAACAGGCTATGCGCGTCACAAAAAGGAACTCAAAACACAAAAGGAATTATTTGAACGTACTTACCGGGACAGCTATCTGTCCCGATTTCAGCAGACGCAGGACAGTCTCAACACGATCCGGGCGCAGTTGGAAGGACACCAGGCACGCATGATGAGTGCTTCACAGCAGGAACCCCCACAGGTTACCCGGGAAGTCTTTCATGACTCGACCGCGCAGGAGTTAGAAAAGGTCGTAGAAGCTCACCCTTATCATGAAAAAGTCCGGCACACCTCCGATTCAGTGCAAAAGCGGATTTATGAGAAGAAAAAATTTCTCAATCTGGATACGTACAAGGAGTGGATCATTGGGTTCAGCCGGTTTACCGATCAGGAGCTGTTGATCAACCCGAATTTAGGGCTGGACTTTGGTTCCAATTTTTCCGGTGGGGTGGGCCTGAACTTTCTGGTCCGCTACGAAGACGAAGTGTCCCTGACCACGAGCCTGCGGGCCTTTCTGCGGTACGGATTCCTGGATTACCTCTACGCTCAGGTAGAAGGCACGCAACAGGTAAGTGCCCTTTCCGGTGCCGACCCTGAAGCCCTCAACGTTCGCAACACGTACCGGCAAACGGCAGCAGCCGGACTGGGTGGACGCTATCCCTTCACCCAAAAAGTCGGACTGGCCGTGGAAGTACTCCATGCCCTGTATCCGCTGCCGGAGGCAGGTGTATCTCCTTTCATTTTTCGAATCGGTATCAACTATTAGCATTATGAAGACGTTTCTATTTATCCTCGTTCGTTTCAGCATGACCTTTTTTTCCGACCCGTCAGCGGTTTTAAAAAGTGAGGTACGCCTGGTGGATGGCCGTTCGGTATGTGAGGTCACCTATTCGTTTCCTGAGGAAGGAAACGATTACCGATTGCGCTATAAGACGGAAGGTCAGGCCCAATGGACAACGCGTACCCTCACCCGAAGTGGACACCTCCGGCTGACCTCATTGAGGGCTCCGGCCACCTACCTGAGTCAACTGACCTGGACCGATGCGGACGGGAACCCACAGGAAAGTGTGATGCATACGTTTCTGACCCACCAGTTATTGACCAATGGCACCTCCGCTTACGAAAATTACAAACTCATTAATAGTGGTGCAGACGATTGGGGGCTGGTATATGCGTTGTACCAGCCCGGGATCAGTTTCCGGTACGAAGACAAATACCGGCAGGACGGTCACCTTTTGGGTACCGTACAGGATGCAGCAGGCCAACTGGTTGCCCGGTTTGCGGTCGCAACCTCCGCCACCGGCACCTATCACCTGGACCTGCTGGACCTGCCCGTTGACTGGGTGTTGGATGCGCCTTATCAGATGGACTTGTCCGATGGACGCAACGCCAACCGGACCGTGAACTTTCGATTGAGCCACCTGAATGAAACCTTATCCGCACAGATCAACAGCCTTCCCCTGTACCTGGACTGTGAAGCAGAGGCTAAGAGTACCATTCAATACCTTTCCGGGCTTTTGGGTGGAAATGCGCCGTATGAGCTCTCCTGGACGGTCACTGACCTGGACCTGGTCAACCTGTTGTACGGACCGGAGAAAACCACTTTACGAGGCAATGAAGAGGTGTCTTCCATTACGGTAGATCACACCCTGCCCTATGTGGTGACGCTGAGTGTCTTTGATGAATGCGGACGGTTTACCGAGCAAAGCCTGATCGTGACCTGCAACGACGACGACACTGAAGATGCGCTCTTTTTTGAGCCCCTCGATGGGCCGTCTGGTACGTCGCCTGCAACGAATGCGCATGAACTCAATGGAGGAGGGACGCAGCCATGAAGAGGAAACGATACCTGATGAGTTGGGTATTAATAACTACCCTGCTGGCGTGCCAGACCGAAAAAGCGTCTGCGCCGATATCTTCCACACAAAATGAACGGTGCACGTTTAGGGTCAGGCGTAGCTCTGAGACAGCAGATGCGTCGAATAAACCGGCAGGCGAGGCCCACCTGTTGACCCTGTCGCTTGAAATCGATCCACTGGACGGAAACGACCTGACGGAAGCGATGCCGGCGTTTTCCGGGCAAAGGGAAGCCGCCATTCACTACTTATCGTTCCGTTTCAAAGACGCCGTTCGCCTCGTTGCGGGCCGGGACACGCTGGAAGTAGCGGTTTTCCACTTCGAACGGTCCTTTGACCTGAAACCTGGCCGGACTTTTCACTTAACCTTTGACCTGTCCGGGCTTAACGAAACACCCACCGCTCCTTTTCTGGTGGTCGACGCACCTCCTTTGGGCGAAAAAATAGTTTTGAAACTGACAAACCTTCAAATGAACCGATAATGAACCTCAATCAGGCAATTAGAAAACGCAAACGAACCATTTCCCGCCTTCTGCTGGGAACCATCCTGCTGCCGTTGCTTCCATCCGAATCGGTGGCACTGACGTCGGGGCCTTCCCAACCGGAATTTCAGGAATTTGAGCAGGCCTCGACCACGGAGATGGTGGACCCGTTTACCGGAGACTTTACCTACAACATTCCGCTGTTTGAGTTGCCGGGCCCGAATGGTGGCTACCCGATGAACCTGGCCTATCACGCAGGGGTTACCCCAGATCAGGAGGCCTCCTGGATCGGGTTAGGGTGGGCGATCAATGCAGGCGCGATTACGCGCAGGGTGCGGGGGTTGCCCGATGATTTCAGAGGGGACGAAGTGACAACCACTCAGAAGATGACTCCGAACATTACGCTTGGTGTCGGAGCCGGAGTGGGCGTGGAATTTTTTGGAGGAGACGCGTTAAAAGGAAGCCTGGGGCTGACCGGGATGTACAACAACTACACCGGCATCAGCTACGCTCTGGATGGTAGCCTGGGCTTTCCGGTAGCGACCGGTTCAAAAGTCAACGCCGGGCTGGGGCTGGATTTTAGCCTGAACACGGACGGAGGGCTGACGTTGCGTCCCAGTCTGAACGCTTCCGCACTGACCCTGAGCGGCAATACCGCCTTTAATACCAAGGGGTCCATCGGGCTGGGCTACCATTCCCGGTCCGGATTGAGCGACCTTTCTTTCGGGTTGTCATTGCAAACCTTCCATCGCGACGGCGAAACCAAGACCTGGACACAAAATCCGCTCAAACGTTCCTTCAGTGCGCCCCTTTCCCTGGCCAACCAGGGCTTTACCCCCGTCATCCATACCCCGATGGTCAACACGAGCGTCAACTTTGTGGTCAGAGGGGGAGGCAGCTGGTGGGGAGCTTTCCCCAACGCCTACCTCAAGGGTTTCTACAATAAACAAAAATTCCGGGACGAATCCTTTACCATCAAAGGATACGGGTACAAACATTTGCAGGATGCCGGAACAGACGATTTACTGGATTTTAACCGGGAACGCGACGGGCTCTTATACGAAGAGTCCCCTAATTTACCCGTTCCGGTGCTAATGCACGACGTATATAAAATACAGGGTCAGGGCATCGGCAGCATGTTCCGACCCCTGCGCAACGACATGGGAGTGGTGCATGACAACGCACGTACCTCGGAATCCACTTCGGGCAGCCTGGGGGCAGACATCGGGCCGCTGAGTGCGCATTTAGGGGTGAATTTGGGCCTGTCCCTTGCCGATAATCGTTCGGAAAAGTGGAACTTTAACGGGTCGGCAGTCACTCGTGGATTTGAATCCTTTAAGTCGAATGACATCCATGAACCGTGGCATTACCAGGTCCGTGGGGAGCATGCCTCTATGGAAACCGCTGACTTTAAAGCCCGTGGCGGAGATCAAGCCATTGAAATGCGGCTTTCGGGGAGCAACACGGAGCCCAACGTAGATTGGGACGTTTCGTTTCAGGGACCCGGAGGTCGGGAGCAACGCGTGAAGAACGTGTTGGAGCTCACCAATGAGATGTTGTTGAACGGGGCGCATCAAAGTGTGCTTCCTTTATTTAACATTCAGGAGTTGCGCGCTCGTCCTGCCACGAGCTACCCTTCTCATCATGTGGCCGGATACATCACCACAAACGAGGAAGGCATCCGCTACGTTTATGCCCTACCGGTATATAACCTGGAAAAACACGAAGTTACTTACGGCCCGGCTACAGCGAAAAGTTCGGATCGGTTTTTGGCCAATCTGGACCAAAACCCGGCAACCAGGAAGCATTACCAAAAAATCACGACGGGCAAGTATGCACACAGTTACCTGTTGACTTCGGTAGTCGGCCCGGACTACGTTGACGTCACCGGAGACGGCGTGACGGCAGACGACCTGGGCTATTGGGTGAAATTCAACTACCAGGCACAGGGACAGGACTACTATTGGAAGACGCCGTACGAAGATGCGTTCTTTAGCGAAGGCAACCGGTTTGAAACAGCCGATGACCGGGGCAACCTGCAATACGGTAGAAAAGAGTTATGGTATCTAAGCAGTGCAGAAACCAAAACGCACGTCGCCCGGTACTACACCGCTGATCGGTCCGATGATCAGGGGGCGCGGGACTTCCACCTGGGCATCCAATCAACGACTGTACCCCAGCGGTTGACGAAGATCACCCTTTTTCCGAGGGTTCCCGGTACAGAGGAGGTGAGGGACCCGCTGGTATCCGTGCATTTTGACAATACCGGCTACACCTTGTGTCCGGGGACGCCCAATGCTTCCGCCGGCGGAAAGCTGACGCTGGACGGCCTTTACTTCACTTATGGAAAAAGTGAGAAAAAACTGAATACCTATACGTTCGACTATGCCTTCAATGCATCTTACGAAGTGAACGCACAGGACCGCTGGGGCTACTACCGATCCAATGATGCCACTCCTCTGGATAACAAACGCTTTCCTTACGTAGACCAGAAAGAAGGTGACGCAGCCAAGGCAGCGCGTGACAAAGATGCAGCGATGTGGTGCCTCACTGAAATCACCCTTCCTTCCGGCGGAACCCTGGAAGTAGATTACGAAATGGACGATTATGCGTACGTCCAGCACAAGCGTGCGATGAAAATGGTACCGATCAAAAATGCCGGCCTGACCGGCAACCGGCTGGACTTTACGCCTGAAGAAGGCCGTACCCCTCAGGAGTACCTGAATGCCCTACAGGGAGAAGACGTGTACTTCCGGGCACTGGTCAACAACCTGAATGGAAGCAGTGAATACATCTCTGGCTACCTGACACCCGGCGCCGCGGATGCCATCGGGTTTTCGGTCAGTGACGGTGGTAAACACCCGATTGCAAAACGTGCGTGGCAGCACATGCAGACGAATGCGTCGAAGCTGATCAACAACAATCCGGGCGACATGGACCGGAAAGTCACTGGAACGGACTTTTTTCCTGCCATTCAGGTGCTTTCTTCTCTGATTCGTGAAATCGGGATCATTTTCAAGGGATTTGATGGCTATGCGGAAGGCAAAGAATGGGCAAATACACTGAACGTACAGGATGCCTGGGTCCGGTTGCCGGTGCTGAACGGATACAAATACGGTGGCGGCCATCGTGTCCGGCGCATCCTGATCCGGGAAGATGCCTCCGATGCACAGTCCGGTGTGTACGGTCAGTTGTACGACTATACGATCGAAGAAGGAGGGCGTACGATCAGTAGCGGAGTGGCGGCCAACGAACCGATGGTAGGAGGCGAAGAAAACCCGCTCCGAAAAGCAAAGCCGTTCACGCAATCCATTCCGCTCCACTCCGATAACCGGCTGTTTTTTGAGTACCCGGTAAACGAAGGCTCCTTTCCCGGACCGGGTGTCGGCTACCGGAAGGTCACGGTGATGAGCCTGGCGGCGGCGGAGAAAAGTAACCACCCGCTGGTGCGTACCCTGAGCCAGCATTTTTACCCCGATGCAGTGGACTACGGGACGACCGGGAAAATGGAGTACGAGTTTTATACGGCGAAAGAATTTCCTACGATGACAGATGAAACGTTTAAGCGGGACAAAGGGAAGAAAAGCTGGAAGCCCCTTCCGCTGGTGGGCGTGGACACCGAAAAATATTATGCCGCCACTCAGGGATACAGCATTGTCAACAACGACATGCATGGCAAACTCAGACGAACCAGTCGGTACCGGCAGCAGCCGGGGGTGACGACGGCTGCTGGTGTCGGTGGTGCCTCCTTCGAATCGGCTCCGTACGCCTACACAGAGTACAGCTACCGCACGCGGGAAGTGGCCTATGAGGGGGAAGCGGTACACGAGCTAAACAACTACTTCAGACGTAGCGAGCCACACCTGCTTCGGTCGGCGGCTTTCGGTACAGGAGATCGCATGCTGGGCGTGGAGCAGGAGGTGGTGCTGGATGCGCGAAAACATACGGATGAGGCATTTCAGGGAGGCGCTGATTTTAACCTGGACCTGCTCAACTTCATTTTGGTGGTGGTACCCATCCCAACGGTGTGGCCGAACATCTCCCGTAGCTTTACCGAATCCAAAACGGTGGTGAGCAACAAGATCACCTTTAAATCGGGGATACTGGAGTCCATGGAGACCTTCAGCGAAGGCGCGAAGGTGACGACTCGTTACCTGGCATGGGATGAGCTGACGGGCCGGCCGGTATTGACGGTAACGGAAGATCAGTTCGAGAACGAGCCGGTGTACAGCCGAAGTGTTCCGGCCCATACACAATACCTACGGATGGGTCCGGCGTATCGCAACCTGGGATTCCGGTTTAACCTGATCAATCCGCACAAGTTTTCCGGCAAGGACGAATACGAAGCCTACATCGGCGTTGGGCTGCTGTCCGGTGCGGACCCGTTACTGGTTCCCGGGGATGAGTGCATCTTAAGCCGGGTCAGTTCCTCCGAACAGGGAACACCCGTTCCTGAGGCATTTGCGGTGTACCTGGGGACGTATTCGGGCTCGCCAAGGTTTTACTCGAAAGCGGCATTGGACGCGGACGCAAAATACCAGGCACGGGTGATCCGATCCGGGAAACGCAACCATTTATCAACCGATGCCGGGACGGTGACCGCTCTGGCAGATCCCACCAAAGTAGCAGGAACAACGCAACAAACCACCACCGTAGTGGTCCCAACCAATTAACACATGAAGCGCTTACGACTTTTTATTCTTTTTCTATTATCCGGGCTACGATTAAAAACGCGTACCTGTCGATGGAGGCCATTCGTAGCCATTGGAATCGTGATCGTATCATTGGCCCCTTCCTTCTCAGTGTGGGGACAGAATCCACCTCCTGTTCGGGCCATTTTTGATCCCGACGGGTATTACAGAAACCACGTTCCTCCCGTTCGTTACCAGGATTGGACCATTCTGGACGAAGCGAATGTGATTCAACCTTTTACCATTGACGAACCCAGGACGTTCCGGCTAAGTTACTTTTTCGAGTTATACGTCGATCCTGGATATTTTGCGAGAAATTTTGGAGACGTTCAGTACTTTATGGAGTTGCTTCCTTCCCATCAGATCAACATCATTGATTACACCACGGGGGAAAAAGTCTTTGAAATCGGGTTTGCCAGGGAATTAGACGACTGTGCCGGGGCTTCCTGTGAAGAAGTACCCTGGGTCCGCTACTGGATCCGTGATAATGTACATAACATCACACTACGGGAGAACGATTTTCCCCTTGGAGGAAGGAATTACAACATCGTGTTTCATTCCAATGACCCATTGGCTACCAATACATCGTTGGTGCTTGAGCCGGGGACCTATCAGATTGAAATGATTTATCCCTTTGCCGATTTCTTATGCGTGGGTTCAACGATTGACTGTTACGTGGACCGGTTCAAGGGCGATCCGAACAACATCGGTGCAGGAGAAATGCGACTGGCTCTTTACGAGGAGGTCGATTGTACCGAGCCTCCTTTGACCGTTCATGCTTTTGCCCCTTCAAACTCATTTTGCGAGGTTACGGCCTACCTTCAACCGGATACCGAAGTCATTTCTGCATGTGAAGGGTATCGGGTGACGGACCTGACCTACAGGATCAGGGGTGACAATGGGTTAACATCCCGACCAGTCACGATAGAAAACCCATCATCTAACCTGTTGAACGGAGTGCTTCCCCTCGCGACGTTTCAAACCGGGCTCGAAAAGTCGTGGGCCGAGGTGGTGGTGGACTATACGGTCAGTTGCAGCGATTGCGAAAAAAGGTTTTCAGAAGTTTCCCAACGGGTGCGCGTGTTCCAGCCTACAGTACGCATCGATATCGTCAAAGGCGTAGAAAGCCAATGTACGGTTGACTTCAGTTACGATGTTTCCAATTTCGATGAAAGTGGCTGCCAGGTGACACGGCAACGCTGGAATTTTGGAGATGGTAAGTCTTCAGATCAGCAAGCCCCGATTCACGAATACGGGAATCAGGGAGATTACACGGTGACCTTATCAATAGACTATGAATGTCCGTCCTGCACGGGGACATTGAAACGGAGTACATCAAAGGAAATCAGGTTTCAAATCCCTGATCCGATGCAACATCAGGACGTTCCCCTTACGTTTCAGCAGTTAGACCAGGTGATTGAGACGGGAGCGGCAAATTTTGCTTCTGCGTGGCCCACTTACGACATCACGGATGAATCCGCTTCCCTTCATGCCCTCCATCCCTATGCGAACGGAGCAGCCGGTGTATGGCGGGTGGCAGGGACGAACGTGTACAACAGCGGCCAGACAACCCGTTCACGCGCCTATGATTTATCGATAGACGGAACGGTTCCTTCCTATGAATACAACTGGCAGGCCGATGCCCTTCAGTTGGCACCGAACTGGCTGAGAAGCAACACGGTCACCGGCTACAACCTGGAAAGTCAGGAAATCGAAAACAAAGACGTGTTGTCCGTATATTCTGCCGCGTTGTTTGGCTACGGAGGCGATTATGCGATTGCCGTGGGAACCAATGCTTCCAATCAGGAGCTGGCCTCAACAAGTTTTGAAGACGTGGCCGCGGGAGGTGGGGTTTCAGGCAATTTTCTTTTTACCCCTACTCAGGTGAACGTCCCCTACCGCTTTCGGGTGATTTCAGCTAAATCCAATGTGCTGGTCATCGACGAACACTACCCGGACGTGGAACACATCCTGTCCGCCGCTGCACACGAAAAAAATAAGCTGGTCACGGTTTCCATCGGTGACCACGTGATGCAGGCCCGTATTTTGTGCAGTGGCGACGACAGCCGGTCCGATGGATCGAATCCGTTTCCCGGAAAATCGGTCGTTGTTTTGGATGAGCGGGTTGCCGCTACCTTCGTGTACGAGGGGACGCTTTCCATTCCGAATTTTGAAAGCGGTGTCGGAATCGAACAAGAAACGACATGGGGGCACACGGGGACCACGAGCATGAAGGTGACGGCGAGCCGTTTGAAAACGCCGCAACCCATCCTGCGGTTAACTCCCCGAAAGGCTTACCGGCTTGCTGCATGGGTGTCCATCGCTGCCGACGAAACGCATTACGAAGCTGCCCAACTGGCCGACGACCTGTCCATTTCCTGGTCGTTTGAGCGGGAAAACGGGGAAATCGTCAAAGAAGGGTCGACCGACCTGGTCGGAACCATTGTCGAAGGGTGGCAACAGGTAGAAGGAAAAGTGGAAGTACCCGAGGAAAGCTACGATCGGTTTTACCTGACGTTTACCAAAGGAAGTGCGTCTGTATTGTACGTAGACGACCTTCGTCTCTTCCCTTTTACCGGCAACATGCAGAGCTACGTGTACGACCTGCAATTCCGCCTAAGTGCAACGTTAGA
This sequence comes from Bacteroidota bacterium, assembly GCA_039192005.1. GTDB lineage: Bacteria > Bacteroidota > Bacteroidia > Cytophagales > Cyclobacteriaceae > Ekhidna. The sequence continues at coordinate 17,172 of JBCCXH010000007.1, read as the reverse complement.
TGAAAACAACTACGCCACTTTCTACGACTACGACGAGCAGGGGCAGTTGTTTTTGGTTCGAAAAGAGACGAACCAGGGCATCCGCACCCTCCAGCAAACCACCTCCAACCAAAAAAATGAGTTAAGAAGATGAGAAACGGTTACTTTTTTTATGGGATGGTCCTGTTCCTGATAACCTGGAACGCCTCGGCGCAGCCCGATCCCATTTTGACTACGTTCCACGAGCGGTACACCGACCTGCAGTCGCTTCACGCCAAAATGGAGGTCACACGTGCAGATACACCGGCCGAGACGATTGAACTCTGGTACAACGGAAGCAACAGCAAAATGGTGACCCGTTCACTGGAAGTCTTGTCCAACCCTGAAGCACTGATTATGGTCAACAAAGCGCAACGCTGGATCAGCTACCAGCCTCAAAATCCCACGGTCTTTGGCACCCGCACGTCGCAACTGTTCCAGATCCCGCTGGATACGCTGCTGGAACTGGTTACGTCTTCGCACTCAGCACCAACCGGACGCGGCTTCCGTCTGGAACTGGAACTGGCGCATCCTCGGGTCAAATCATTGGAAATGGAACTGAACAGGGAGTATCGGCCCCTGTCAGCCACCTACCGAATGGTTCAACCGTTTTCAGAAGCAGTAGTGGAGATGACGATCCGCTACACCGTATTCGAAGTCGATCCGGTATTTCAGCCCGGGTTTTTCCATCGGGACCGGTACCTGAGACAAGATGGCAGCGGTCAGTTGCAGGTCGCTTCCGCTTTCAAAGACTACCAAATTTTAGGAACCAACTAGTAAGCCAATGATTCGATCTATCTCCCTTTTTTTAGCACTCTGCTTATCGGTATTGACATACGCTCAGACCATCATGTTTCACCCACCCGTTATCCGGGTGGTCCGGTCCCTGGTCCCTGGTAAAATCGAACTGTCCTTTCGTGAGGAAAGTGCTGCCCTCACCTCGGCGTTAGTGAGTCAGGAAGTGACCATCAGCTACGATTTGGTCATTGAAACCGAGCTGGAAAGTGAGTACGTCTTAAGAGACGGAGAGCAGACGCCCAACATTTGTGAGAGGAGTACCTATTTAGCGGAAGTTACCAGTACCCCTCCCCGAATACATCGGGAAACCCTTTCAGACAGGTTTACGGGGAATGTAGAAAACGTACGGGTGATCGGCCCTACGATCCTGAACCCGTACCGGGTCATTTATTTTGATTTGGAAAACGCCGAAGCATACGCCCGTCTGAGGGATTACTGGATCGCAAGTCGGGAAAGGGGCGTGTTAGACGAGCCACAATTCGTGGCGCCTCCCAGTAGTCTTGATCCCCTTCTGGTAGAAGCAGAACTCTGTGGATGGAAAACGATACAATACCATGTGCTGGTGCGGGCGGATGCCGGACTGGGATTCGATATTTGCATCCAACAGCCCACCTTTACGATGGAATGTACCTCCGGCCAGATCGTTGCGGAGTTGCCATCGGGTACCCGATGGCGGGACAACCATGCCCTCTCTACCCGTACGGTCGAGGCAGGAACCATCCTGTCCATTGAATTTATCGGCGGGAATTGTGTCGGTGAAGTACGGTCGTTTACCTTCGATGAACGTGCGCTGCGTCCCTTGTTGAGAAGATGTGCTTCCTGCACCGATACGTATTTATCCACCTGTTTTCCATAATAAACCAACGATGAAGCATTCCTTACCTCTTTTATTTCTATTGATGGCGCTGACCATCAGTTCCTTAGGATGGAGTCAACAATTGACCCCGCCTGATGGCATCGCACCGGACCGAAACGGGGTGGTGCTGCACCCGCTTTTTGGAGAAGAAGCACCACCGACCGCAATGGACGGTCTGGGAAACAACGATGAAGTGTACCTTTTTCCGTGTTGTACCGAGATCCGGAAGTTTTTTACCGAGATCCGGCTGGAATACCAGGATCCCACTTTTTCCATTCCTACCACCGATTGGAGCTATACGGTCGAGTTTGAACTTTACCTGAACGGAACGCCGCAGTGGCATTCATCCCTTTCCCTCGACCTGACGACCCAGACGGTGCTGGCGGTCGTGTTTCACGACGACGCAACGGTCATCGATCCGTCGAATTCGTACCTCAAAATCATCGACATCACCAATGAGGGCGCACCGACCACAGCGCTTTTTATTTCAGCAAAGCTGTACGAGGCCCGCCTTCATGCCATCGACCCGGACCGGACGTTGGGGCTGGCGCATCGTTACGATAAGCACCTGATCACCCTTAGCTGGACCGATGAAATTCCCAATAACGAGATCGTAGACGGTTATGAATTGGAATGGGTTTTTTATGAATCGGAATTCAACCGGCCGGCTGGCTTCCGTCCGTTCGAAGAAAAAACGCCTGTCAGCGTGCTGACCCGGGCACCACACTACGTCATTGATCAGTTGTTTCCTTCGGGAAGCCTGTATTACCGCGTACGAAGATGGGGCGTGCATCCGCACGCTCCCGGGCATACGGTTTATGGCAAATGGGTGACCGGAACCGAAGTGACCGGCTTTGCGACGAACGACGAGGCGAACTGGCAGCAGACCATTACCTATGCCGAAGAAGGAAAGAACAAGAAGGTGCTGAGTTTCTTTGACGGGACGCTGCGCCCCACACAAACGCTGACCAACCTGAGTACTGGTAATAAGACGGTGGTCGCCGATGTGGCGTACGATTTTGAAGGGCGCAAGGTCATTGATTTCCTTCCGTTCACTTTGGAGGGGTGGTCGCCCGAAGCGGGTCACTGGAACGCCTTTGGCAACCGCCATCACGGTGACCAAGCTGCTTATGACAACGGGTCGGCCCCCAATGCCCCGCCTTCTGCCTACGGTTCCGACGACTACTACACCTGGCATGAAGACCCGTACGTGCCCCGGTCCAACGGGTACGCCTACACGCAAAGCCAGTACCGAAACGATGCGGCCGGTACCCCTGTGAAACAGTCAGGAGTCGGCGAAACGTTTGCGATCGACGGCGATCGAACTACGAACTACCATTACGGCAGTGCGACCCGTTCGGAGCTGGTGAGGTTGTTTGGTGAGCGCAACATTGGCAATGAAAACCATTACCGAAAGCACCTGGTACAGGACCCGAACGAACAGGTCTCGGTGACGTACCTGGACCCTCAGGGCCGGACCATTGCTACGGCGTTAGCCGGAGCACCTCCTTCGGAACTGGATGCATTGGACGAACTGCCGGACGACCGTTCGGTTGATGTCGACCTGAGCGATGTCTACGTGACTAGTGAGGCCGGCGTACGTACCACTTACTACACGATACTCAACGTAGCTCGCAGAACCAGTTATGATTTCAGTTACAGTTTGAACGCGATCAGTCAGTCGGTCCCGTTTGAAGGGGGCACGATCTGTACCTCGTGCAGGTACGATGTGTCCATCGGGCTGGTGGACCCGCAAGGCAACTCGTTGATGGATTACATCGTCACCGATGTCACCGCACCCGGTTGTCGTTCCGAAAATGTGGTGGCTTCGTTACCCTCCGTTGTACTGAACGAAGTAGGCGAATACACGTTGATCAAACAGGTGGTGCCTCACCGCCTGACCTACCAGGAAGCGCGTCGTGAAGTCCTGAATCAGGGCCAGGTTATTCAAACCATTAGTCAAATTGCAAACGAAGTCTCGCTGGACGTATCGCTGTGTACCATTGATACCGATGATTATACGGTAGAAGAATTGTTTCGGCAGATCATTCCACAACGGGCCAGGCAGGTAGCCCACGCGACGTGTGCGGGCATCCGCTCCGAAATCATTCAGGAGGTACTGGACGAAAATCCGGGCCTTACCTGGGCAATGGTTGATGCGGATTTTGACAACCTGGCCGGCGACCGCGATCGGTACTGTGAATACACGTTCTGCACGAGAAATACCGACAGTGAGGTGTTTGATGCTCAAATGTTTGCCGTGAGTAATTGGGCCGATGCCAAAAGGTATGTATCCAGCAACCCGGATCTCCTGTTGCTGTTTGATCCGTTTTTCCGATCACCCAATGACGGGTTTTTGTACCAGACAGACATGCAGGCGGCACTAAATGATTACAAAATTCATGTTGGGGGAAAGGAATACCGGGGGAGCATCAGTGAATTGGTCGACCCGGACAATGACGACATGAAATGGGAAGATCCGGAAACGGGAGCCTCCCATCATGTGCTGTACTTTGAAGCGCAATCCACCGGAGCGTCCGGTACCACCATCGACGAGATGCGGTGGATGTATTTCCGTAGCTTTTACCTGAACATCAAAAACAAGATGAAGATCGAGTACGCCAAAGACCAGGCGTGCGCCACGTTGCAGGAAGCATTGGAAAAGCGAAACGGGGACGATTACCTGAATGGTTCGGGGTCGATCGCCGACCAAATCCGATCGTACGATCAAAACGGGCTGGTGTTCCAAAATTACGAAGTGAGTGATTTTCAATTGAACCGGCTAATCGATCAACTGGAAGAAGGATGTGTTTCCGGGGAACTCAATGCTACGGCCCGGGCGGCCATTGCCGGACACTTCGAAACGTATTTTAATGCCAACCGGCTCAATTTGCTTTTACGCATTCCGCTTTCCCACCTGAATTTACCTCCGCTGAAAGCCATCGATGAGATACTGGCTGCCAATGGTTGTTTGGGGCTGGACAACTCCTCGTTAATTGACGTGCTGCCCACCTCTTCAAACTGCGGGGGATGCAATGCGTACCTTTTTGGCCTCGATTTTTACGTCAACCGGTACCGGTTCAATTGTGAGCAAAACCGAAATGCCATCCGACAGATTGAAATCGACCGGCTCACGGATGAATACATCGACGAACAGGTCACCCACTACCTGTCCAGTTACAACTGTTCGGACCTCATCGACGAGTCGTTTCGCTACACTTACGTCCCCAAAGAGTACCACTACACGCTGTACTACTACGACCGGGCGGGCAACCTGGTTCAGACCGTGCCTCCGCGCGGGGTAGTCGCCGATGGGACAGGCCACCATACCCTGGCAACGAATTACCAGTACAACTCCCTTCATCAGTTGGTCCGGCAGGAAAGCCCGGACGGCGGTACGACCCGGTTCTGGTACAACGGTAAGGGACAGCTGAGGATGTCCCAAAACCAGAAACAGGCAGAGGCGACCCCTCAACAATTTTCTTACACAAAATACGACGCACAGGGCCGCATCGTCGAAGTAGGTGAGGCCGACGGCGGGCCGGCTGCTGTTGATGCAAACGATCCCGACTATCCCGCCGCTGCAAACTATGAACTCACAGAGATCACCCGTACCTATTACGACGTAGGCCTGAATCCGGAAGGGCTGGTGCAGGAAAACGTACGTGGACGGGTTGCTTACGTGACGCTGCTGGCAGACGAAGCAACGCCTTCTGTAAGTACGTACTACAGCTACGATGCCCACGGCAACGTCAAAAGCCTGTTGCAGGACATCACAGGTTTTGATCCGAAGCGGGTGGATTATGCTTTTGACCTGGTGAGTGGCAACGTCAACTTCGTGGCCTACCAGCAAGGAAAAGAAGATCAGTTTTATCACCGGTATGAATACGACGCAGACAACCGCATTACCCGGGTCGCTACTTCGGTCGATGGGGTGATCTGGAACCGGGAGGCGGCCTACTTCTACCACGACCACGGTCCCCTGAAGCGGATGGAGCTGGGCGAAGGCCAAAACCTACAAGGGGTCGATTACTACTACACCCTGCAAGGATGGCTGAAAGGCGTCAATGCGCCGATCCAGGGCGATCCGGGGCAGGACGAACACATGAACTTTGGTCGGGACCTGGTATCTTTTAACCTGGGCTACTACGCAGGAGACTTTGTGGGTGGAACCGGAGCGGTTGATTTTGACACCAGAGACCGTTTATGGGACCGGGCAGACGAGACGCTGGGGCATCAGGGCCTGTACAACGGGAACATATCCTGGATGAATACCTGGCTGCCGGGGCTGCACGGTCAGGAAGCAGATGTGACTAAAGGGATGCAGGCGATGCTCTACGGGTACGACCAGCTCAACCGGATCAAAGCGGCCTACGGGCTCACGGACTACACGCAGGGAACCGGATATGCTCCTCGTGGCACAAAAGAGGCGTACGATACCCGCTACAGCTTTGATCCGAACGGAAACTTACGGACACTGGAACGAAAAGACGCCGACGGTCTGGTGAGCCACCGCCTGAATTACGCCTATGCGGTGACCGACAACCGGTTGCAATCGGTGACCGGGGCAGACCACGAAGTGCTGCATGTAAATGCGGGTGAGCTTCCCGATGAGGACATCTACCCGAAAGTGGTGGTCGATGGGGCGGTCTCCGTGAAGAACGGAGAAAACGTTGACCTGGAAGCCACGCAGTCCATCCGGTTAAAACCCGGTTTTTCCGTACGGGACGGGGGCGTGATGCGTGGACGGATCACCACAGCCATGGCCACGACTGATTTTGAAGTGGGTGACTATGTCTACGATGGCATCGGGAACCTGGTGCGGGATGAAACGCAGGAACTCTCCATTGACTGGACGGTGTACGGAAAAGTAGATCAGGTACACAAAGACGATGGTGACGAAGCGAATTACACCTACGATGCGGCCGGTAACCGGGTGGTGAAGTCCTTTACCCGAAGCGGGGCCACCAAAACTACCTATTACATACGGGATGCGTCCGGCAACATCTTAGCGGTCTACGATGACGATAGCCTGAAAGAAATTCCGATGTACGGAAGCAGCCGGCTGGGAACCTACGTTGGCGGTGGTTCTCCTGCGACGCTTCGGTTGGGGCTGCGCCGGTACGAGCTGTCAAACCACCTGGGCAACGTGATGACCACGTTCAGCGACGAGCTCACTGTGAACGAAGCAGGTAAGCGAAACATAAAAGTCACGTCTGCCTCGGACTACTATCCGTTTGGACTCGCGATGCCGGGACGTTCAAAAACGGCAGCAAGCTACCTGTACGGATTCAATGGCAAGCCCAAAGACGATGCGGGAGAGTTTGGAAGCACGGTGTACGACTACGGGTTTAGGATCTATAATCCAAGTATCGCTAAGTTCTTGTCTGTGGATCCGTTGACGAAGAGCTATCCGCAACTAACACCTTACCAGTTTGCAAGTAATCGACCAATCGATGGGGTTGACCTAGATGGGTTGGAGTATTTAGATGCAGATGAAGCAAGGATTGAAGCTAAGTATGGTAATTTGCGACTTAAACTTTCAAACTTTAATTGGGTATTTAGGTCGAATTGGAATAATGCTAATGCTGATCCGAAAAATTGGGCTCCAGGAGAAATTGGATTAAATAGAAATATATCTAGTTTGGTTTTTGTTAAGAACTCTAGTATCACTGATGTTAGTCAAAATGGTGAATTGAGTATTAACTATCCCACTTCTTTAGGTCCTTTCAAAAAGGCAGGATTCAATGCAAAGAACGGTGACCCTAATTTTGATTTCACAGAAATCAAGCTAGAAGTTCCCAAAAACAAATCTGGGGTTCCAGATCAAAGGTTTAAGCAGAGGTCATTTTCAGCCGTAGGTACTGGAAGAACAACAGGAGGTGCAAGAGCAATAGGTTTTGCTCATTTAATAAGTGCGACAATTGAGTTTTCTGCATTATTTGGAGCATCTAGAGATCAATCGAAATTAAGAGAGCAAATTGCAGGTCCGCTAGTGGAATCTATAAATCTTCTTGAATCTGCTCTTAATGATGAAAATAGTCTTATTCCTAATAAATTTAGGAATCCGAATGACTTATCTGGAATACTAAATGTTATACTGCAAGGTGAAAATTCAAACGATGAGCAGTTTAAAGTAGGTTTCGATATTCTTAGAAAATCAGGAGTAGAGATTAATGACAATACAAGAGAGCGATATGAAAGTATAATCAATAAAGAAAATTGTAGGACGTGTGGTGTTGAAAGATAGTCATGGCGTATAATCATGTAGGTCAACATCGAACCTTTTTAGTTTAAAACTGACTTTATTATCATCTAAATTATTCAGTAGTAATATGTTTGGGTTTGCGATTTCACTTGGTCTAAATATTAGGTTATAATACCCATTAATCATATCAATTGAACTATCAATAAATAGTGTATCTCCTGATATTTGCCAACTTCCATTTGTAGGGTGAAAGACTCCATCATCAGTAAATGAGATCAAGGAACCTTCATGGATTTTTTGATAGCCCTTTTTAATATTAATGGTTTCCCCCACATGCCAAGCTCCTAATAATCTATCTTCGTTTGTTGTCTTACATGAAAGTACTGACATTGATAGAATTATTAAAGCTATGATAGTTCTCATATTTTGTATGTCTAGCTGTTGCGAGCATATCGCTCGTACCTAAAAATGCTTTTTACTTTAAGAATGCCTGCATTTTAGTTTTGGCCAGGAATGCATCCAGGAGGGTGTAGACACATTCTTTGTCTTTATCAGTGAGTTGGTCAATTTCCTGAAATCTTTTGAGCATCACCGGATCTTTGAGCAACTGCGCTTCTTTGGCTTCACCAAGTAAGTATCCAACTGTGGTGTTGAGTTCTTCGGCCAGTTTTTTGACCACATCAATAGAAGGCTTCATTTCATCTCGTTCATAGCGTCCAATGACGGTATGTACGCTTCCAATCTTATTGGCCAGATCCTTTTGTGAAAGCCCTGCTGCTTCCCTTGCTTCTCTCAATTTTTTGCCGAATGAAAACATATTGTAAAACTTATAAGGTTAATAAAAGCCTTGAATCGCTGCTATTGTGTAAAGTTATGGAACTATTGCGGTTAATTAAAATCGTAAAAACTTTATGAATTAAAACTCATTCGGTATCTTTACACCGTAAACGGTTAATAGGGAAAACTAAAAAAAGCTAAATATGCCGAATCCAACGTACAAGGAAGTGAAACTACAGCCCAAACACCGGGCGTTGTCTTATGGCCAGAAGATCGTGCCGGAGCTAAAAATATCAGGAGTTTGGCTGGAACGCCACGGGTTCAGGGCCGGTGGCCAGGTGGCGATTACGATAAGTGAAAACGAGTTGATCATCAAACCACTAATCTGATGAAAGAAGAAAGCACAGATGCGTTATCGTCCCATTTGGGTCGTTTGTTTAGTGATAGCCTACGGATACATGACCCTGTTTCAATGCTTCACCTGATCCGGGAGAAGATCCACGCCACGAGCTACAAGCCTTTTTACAAGCAGGAGATCCTAGACGAGTTGGGTCGATTGCAACGGCTAACCCGTGAGTTGAACAGCGACATGCTACGGATCTTCGAGCTACTCCAAAAAGAGGGCTGAAATGGAGATCCATGAAATCAAATCGCGGCTGACTATCGGTCAGGTGTTGGCCCACTACGGTTTTACACCAGACAAGAACAACCGTTTAAAATGCCCCTGGCACGATGACAAAACCCCAAGCCTGCAGATCTTCCCAAAAACCAACAGCTGGACATGCTTTAGTAGTAACTGTCATGCTGGCAGTGGGGATGCGATTGAGTTTTGCGTAAAGGTGGAAGGTGACAAACACAAAGGCATACTGGTAGCTCAATCACTGGTTAGTCCTGGTGGATCACCAGCACCTACAACCAATCAACCCCCAATCCAGGAGCATCCACTCCGGGAGCATCCACTCGGGGAGCATCCACTCGGGGAACTCCCCCGTATAGCGGTCTTAAGCAAAGTAGTCCATGAGAGCCAGGCCAGTTTTAAGCGTACGGCCAAAGCCAAAGGTTACCTGCAATCAAGAGGGTTAGACCCGGCCAGAACGGATATTGGATATGTAGGTGCTGAAATGGGCAAAAGCTGGAATGAGTCTTTACAGCAAAGTGCGTTGCAGTTGGGTATTTTAAAGAAATCGGGCAAAGGCGCATTACAACCCAAGTTCAAATACTGTTTGGTGTTCTTCATGAAAAATGTCAAAGGTCAGGTGGTGGGGCTTTATGGGAGATCAGTTGAAGAGAAGTCCACACTCAAAGACTCCATCCGGCACCTCTATCTAAACGGCAAACACCAGGGGCTTTACCCATGCTGGCCGGACTCAAAAACCACTAAACTGATATTGACAGAAAGTATCATAGATGCAGCTACTTTGTTAAGCCAACCAGGAATAATAAAACAGCACACGGTGCTGGCACTTTATGGTACGAACGGCTTTACACCCGATCACACCGAGGCGGTGAGCCAATTACAGGAGCTACAAGAGGTCATCTTGTTTTTTGATGGCGACCCCGGAGGCCGGGGAGCCATTGAGAAGATAGCAGTTAAGCTACGAGGGATCAAACCAGGCATAAAGCTCACCTATGTAGAAACGCCAGAAGGAGAAGACATTAATAGTTTACATCAAGGGCATACTGCAGAAATATTTACTCACTTATTAGCAGGAAGAAACCCCGTTAATCCTACAGCTGAAACCAACCAAAATCAGAGCCTGCCCCGATCCATCGGGGGCAAAAGCATCGACTCTCCACAAGTTGGAGCCAAAGTCGGAAATCCCGATCAAAGTATCGGGAAGCCGGAGACATCAAGCACAGGAAACCTAAATACCAGCAACTCAGACAAGTTAGTTTACACCAATCAATGGCTCACTGCCTCAGTGTGGGGTGGGATAGATATCAGCCAACTGCACCGCCTGAAAATCAACCTTCATGTTCAGTTGAATGGTAATGAATACAGGTACTACCAGGACGATATAAACCTTTACAGCAACAGCCAGCTGGTACGTTATATTAATGGCGCGAGTGAAGAGTTGGAATGCAGCAGCACCTTACTCAAACAGGGTCTTCAACAACTAAAAACACAGATTGAAACCTACCGCCTGCAGCAACGGGAGAACAGGCAAAAAGCGCTAAAACCCAAAGTTTACCAAATGACCGCTCAGGAAGAAAAAGAAGCGTTGGCGTTACTCAGGAGTAAGCACCTGGTCAAAAAGACGATGGAAGCGATAACAGGCACCGGACTGGTAGGAGAAGCCCGAAACGGGCTGCTGCTGTTCTTCCTTTACCTGACCAGACTGTTTGAAGAACCCCTACACGCGATCATCTTTGGCAAGTCGGGGAGCGGTAAGACGTATTTACAAACGAAGATCAGCGATTGTTTACCGGAAGAATCGGTACGAAATATTACGAGCCTGTCAGAGAATGTCTTGTATTACAGCCCGAAAGGGTTCTGGCAGCATGTGGTATTGGTGATCGAGGACCTGGACGGTGTTTATCAGGCGTTATTGGCCTTGCGGGAGTTGATGAGTAAACAGAGCATTACGAAGTACACCACCGACAAAGACGCCAAAGGGAACAACATCCAGAAGGCGTTGACGGTAGAAGGCCCGGTAAGCGTGAGCGGTGCAACCACGAAAGAATCCATTTATGAGGACAATGCGAACCGGAGTTTTTTACTGTATGTAGATGAATCAACGGGCCATCTGGAAGCAGTGATGGCGCATCAGCGCAAAGCCAGGGCCGGGTTGCTCAACCCGGAGTCCGAGCGCGAATCAAAACAACTATTGAAGAATGCGCAGCGGCTTTTGGATAAGCGTATCAGGGTGTACAATCCTTTTGCGCTTCAACTGAAATTACCGCAAGCCATCTTCAAGCCCTTACGTACCAATGAACATTACTTAAAGCTGATAGACGTGATTGCCTTTTACCACCAAAAACAACGGACAGTCAAAACCAATGCCCAAACCGGCGAACGGTACATTGAAGTGACCCTGAAAGACATCGAGATCGCCAACAGCCTGGTGAAAGAAAGTTTGCTCAGGAAATCAGACGAGTTGAACGGAGAGTTACGACAGTTTTTTGAGTATCTGAAAGATTACGTAAGCAGAAAAGCAGCCAGTAATGAATCTGGAAATAATGAGGCATATGATGTGTGCTTTTATGCGAAGGATATCCGGAAAGAAAGGCGGTTGCACCCGATGAAGCTGGCCCGGTATTTAAGCGGACTGGAAAGACGGGGCTACATCAAATGGACGGGCGGGAGCAAGCGAACAGGTTACGAATACCAGGTTACCGCGTGGGAAGAATACGAGCAGTTACGAGCAGGCATGCACCTGTTAGATAAGGTACTGGACGGGCTAAAAGCAGGTGAAACAGCTAAAACGTAGCCACTTTCACACCTTTATCACACCGCTTTCACAGGGTGGGAATGTGAAAAACAAGTCAAAGAAAATCAGCGAGTTACATTAAAATAACATCACTTTCACATTCTTCACAAGGAGGGAGCAGGCGGCATAAAAATGAAACACTTAGAAATCCATAATCCAAACTATAAGAGGTTACAAGAAAGCTTTACCGAGTGGCTGCGGTTACTCAACTTTGAATCCAGCACGATCTATTACAGTCCTGTTCGATTAACAGAGTTCTTTAGCTGGTTGGAAAATAACCACATTACAGAGACAGGCCAGATCACCCGAAAGACCATAGCAGCCTACTTTGACTACCTGAAAGCAAGACAGCACCAGCGTAAAGGAGGGAAGCTCAGCAAAAACTATCTCAGGACACATTTACAGACACTACGGAAGTTCTCCAGGTATTTAAGGGAGACCGAACAAGACAGCTTTACAGTAGACTACCAGATCAAAGGCAAATCAAGAAATGTAAAGGCGGTATTGACCAGAGAAGAAATCAACCAACTGTACCAAACGGCAGGACAAGGATTATTAGGGTTAAGAGATCGGGCAATACTGGCTGTTTATTACGGTTGTGGGTTGCGGAAAAGTGAAGGAAGGCAATTAGACACCAGTGATGTTTTATGGGAAAAGAGCCTGCTCTACGTTCGTAAAGGCAAGAACTACCAGGAAAGATATGTTCCGATGACAGAAAAAGTAAGAGAAGATCTGCAAGACTATTATTATGGCAGCCGTCCGGCCTTCCCTAATGTTGGAAGCCCTGCGTTTTTACTGAGTAAGAAAGGCAATCGTTTATCAGGTAATATCCTATATCAACGTTTTAAAAGCTTATTGGAAAAAGCACAAATAGACAAACCTGCAGGGCTGCACACCTTACGGCATAGCATCGCCACCCACTTACTGCAGAGTGGTATGAAGCTCGAACAGATCAGCCATTTTTTAGGCCACAGTAGTTTAGAGTCCACTCAGATTTATACCCAGGTGATCCATGAAGAAAGCAACTTATAACTACGAGAAATCACCTTTTACCCTTCAACTGGAATCCTTAACAAGCTGGATGAAAAAGGAGGGTTATGCGCAAGACACGATCAGGATGTATAGCAACTATGCAGGATGTTTTTTGGAATGGTTAGAGGGAGAACAAATAGCGGTAACAAAAGCCAGTTATACCGACCTAATGGAGTTTATCAAGCATTATCAAAAGCAAGACAGTACAGGGCTACTCAACCGGAAACTAGGAGCGATAAGAAAATATTATGAATGGCTACAGTTCGAAGGAGAGATCGAGAAAAACCCTGCTTCCGGTATTTACCTGAAAGGCAGGAAACGCAGCGTTCCCCATGACCTGTTAGACCGGGAAACTTTAGGCCAACTGTATGAAAACTACCACGTGACAGATGAACGAACACAACGCAATAAAGTGATCTTAGGGCTACTCATCTACCAGGGATTGACTACAGAAGAACTCCACAAACTCGAACCGGAACACGTTAAACTAAAGGTTGGAAAAATAGCCATCCCTGCAGGGGGCAAAACCCAAAGCAGGACATTGAAACTTCAACCCAACCAGATTTTAGAGCTACAGGAATATATCAAAATAACTCGTCCGCATATCCTTGCCAAAGTCTTGGCTTACGATAGGAAAAGACCATTTTACAGGGCTGGCAGAAAGGTGACTGAAATAGACAAAGCACAACTCCAACGGCAATTACTGATCAGTTCAAACGGGTCTGTTCATCTCAAAAACACGCTGAAATACCTGATCAGGGCATTGCAGGGGATCAATGAAGAAGTGAAAAGCGCAGCACAGCTCAGGCAAAGCGTGATCACCGAATGGCTGAAAGTGAAAGAACTCAGAACCGTTCAGTACATGGCTGGCCACCGATATGTAAGTACCACTGAAAGATATCAGTCCAACAACCTTGAAGACCTGGAAGAAGCTTTGAACGTTCACCACCCATTGGAACAACGGTAATTGCTGCTAAGGCAGCACGGCCTCCCGGCTTAAGGCCGGGATTAGAAAAAAAGGTGCCCTCCGGGCGCGCTCTTACTCTGCCTGCCCAGACCCAAATCGGTGTGCCTATCGGCACGGTTAATTGACTGGGCAGTCACCAGAGTCGCCTTGTTTATCCGCATCTACCGCCCATAGCCCTGTAGCGCCAGCCGTTCAGGTGCTAACGCATCCGAAAAATGAAAAAAGCAAATCCTCACGCCTTAAAACATGCGCTCCACACTGATGAGTTGACAAATGTTTATCCGCTTTAGCTGAAGCACAGCCGATGAAATAGGTATCAGAGTGCAGCGCATATTTAGCCACCGCACAAAGCCAATTTGCTTTTATCATTTTCGGCAAACCTGCCCTTCACTGGCACACAGGTCTATGGGGTGCGGTCAGCGCACAGTCAGCCCCCAAATATGCCGAGCTACGAAGGAAGATTAGCGGTTGATTAACGTAAGTGCATCGAATGAAGACCAGGGCAAACCGAACGGGCATATTAGGGTTCTGCCTCTTGCCCACGCATGCGGAATCGACCCCAACCCCTGATCTCAGGGGCTTTTGGCCAACGCACAACCAAAGGGATCTTCCATCCCTTCAACCCAGGATCATTTTTTTGAAGGACAAAACCCGAAAACGGGAGTCCTTCAAGATGACGTTTTTGCAACGGGCTTTTGCCCTCCAAAAAAACGTCTACCCTTTTCAATTGAATAGTATAAAGTGATATCTTGGCAGAAAAACAGGCTTACCAAAAGAGGTGTCTGGGGTTGAAAAGCCTTCGTTCTTTGACAAGTATTGCGCTGGGGAAAAGTATTGAAAAGCGGATAAAGGGTCATACGACTATGGGTTTAGGATCTATAATCCGGGTATAGCGAAGTTTTTGTCTGTTGATCCGCTGACCAGTTCTTATCCAATGTTGACTCCGTATCAGTTTGCAAGTAATACCCCAATTGAGGCAGTTGATTTAGATGGGCTGGAAGCGATGAAGCCGATATACAACGAAGATGGTTCTATTAGCTCCGTTCTAGCTCAAGGGGACGCAATTGCTTCTCAAACAAGGTATGCTCCATTAGTTACACAGAGGAGAATTTCAAAACCAGTAATACGCCAACACCAACCCAATTGGTGGGCCAGGATGCGAGCGGCAATGAATGATCCTAATAATGGAACTTTGCCTCATGAACGTCTATTAGGAAATATATTTTTGGATGGGATCAATAGTGGGAATGTAACAGCGACTAACATTGCCAATGATCTAAAAATAACTGATTATCCTGCACGAAATTTGGATGGAAGTTTTGCATCACCAAGAGAAATCGAGAATGCAGGAGTAGAGTTACTAGGATCAGTATTTGGATTGCCAAGAGGTGTTAGAACAATAAGCCCTAGTAAGATTAGGTTTAGTCAAAGTTCTGTAAATGGTGCCGATGATTTGATTACAAGTATGAGAGCAAATGGCTGGAATGGAGATCCCATTGACGTAGTTCGTATGAGGGATAATGGTTTAACATCAATAGATAATACTAGAGTTCTTGCAGCTCATGAGGCTGGGATCGACGTAGAAGCTATTGTACATCAATTTGATGAGCCTTTGCCTGAAAACCTAGTTGAGAGATTCACTACAAAAAAAGGGACTCCTTCTACTTGGGGGGAAGCTATTGAATTTCGAATAGGTAAACAGAAAGCAACTTATAGAAATAATAATCCGAATGGATCGATGCAAATTGAAGGAAAGTTAAGTAATTAGTAAGTTAAGCTATGTTATTAGAAAAAAATGAATTGCCATCTTGGTTTGAATACCCTTCTGAGTTTTTGATTTTGATAGATCAAAATTTATTGGATTTTGACCCTTGGATAGTTATTACTGGTGATCGATTAAAGACTAGATATCAAGGGTTAAAAGAACGATATCCTAATAGAGAACTAATTCCCTTTGCAAAACGTGAAGATAATGACGATTTGGCTTGTTTTGAAGAAGGAAAAGAAGTTGTAATTATTCACGACTTTGCTAGCTCTGGCTTTGAAGGAGGTCAGGAATCGATTTTATTTTGGGATTGGCTTAAACAGACTGTTGATGATATGATTGAATACAATTCTTAACCTCAATCCCCAAGCTGGTGCGAGCGTGTCTCAATCTAGCGCGCGTTTGCAAGGTGTGCCTGTGCGGTAGAAAAGAAATGAAGTGGAAAGCCCAAGCTGGTGCGAGCGTGTCGCTCGCACCTAATAAGAAAAACAGGTTTACCAAACGAGGTGCCTGGGGTTGAAAATCCTTCGTTCTTTGACAAGTATTGCGTTGGTTGGAAGTGTTGATAGGAGTGCAAAGGGTGGTACGACTACGGGTTTAGGATCTATAATCCAGCCATTGCGAAGTTTTTGTCTGTAGACCCTTTGACAAGTTCTTATCCCTGGTATACGCCTTATCAGTTTGCGGGTAATAAGCCGATTTACGCAGTTGACTTGGATGGCCTGGAAGAGCTAAGTACAAAGGAGAAGAATGGAGAGGGTGTTTATCATATTGGAGCATTGATAATTCAGGATGGAGTAGAGTATCAATTTCAGGGTGATGGAAACTGGGTAAAGGTATACAGTGGAGAGTCTAGGGGTGGAATCCTTCACTCTACTAAAAACTTGTGGAAAAATATGTCGGGAAGTTATAATAGAAAAACCGGCTACACTTATACTGCAGAAGAGCTTGAAATGAGATATCATTTCTTAAGCACAGATAACCCTATTGGAAAAGCAATTGAAATAGCAGAAAGAAGGGGGGAGCCAGAACCAATAACCAGATCTCAGGGAGAAGACTATTATGGTGGATCAAATAATCTTCAACTAGTTGCTTGGTCTAGGACTGCTAGTTCCATGCTTGAAGCACTTCCTGCACAGAACATAAAGACTCCAAGTACTACACCAAAGAGCGTAAATGCTCGTGGATTTAGTGATACGGGGATAGGTTCTCGAATAACTAATGGGTCATCTAGAATAAAGAATCTAGAGATAGTTGGTCAAGAGGATGACTTATTTCAAATTACAGGAAAATTTGAGGGTGTTGATGTTGAAATTCAGG
>JBCCXH010000006.1:0-34562 GCA_039192005.1 Bacteroidota bacterium | reverse complement strand
TTGAATCTTTTTTTCAAATTTTATGAAACCATGATAAACTTCAAAGCATGACTCCTTCTTTGCCAAATAGCTTAAATACTTGCTTTTTAGAAGTACCTGAAAGGAGACCAACGAATAACTAACTACTCTTAAAAGTCCTCAGAGAATCCCATCAGGTTTTGAAATCTAAACTTAGTGCATCAGGAGCATGATCAGAATCCAATGTTTGGTGAGTGGCTTGACCATAATCGCACATTCGCTACTTTAACAGCTTAAAATCGAATACATACTTTGAGTAAACAAAACATGAGGAATCATTCCCTACTGTTGATTTTGACAATTGTCTGGCTTTGCTCCTGTAGCCAAGGAAGTACGACAAAACCAGAAAAAACGGTCGCCAAACCAAAGGTAAAGGCCTCAATCAAGGATAATAAGCCACTACAAAAATCTGATTTAAGAAAGCATATTTACAGCGACACGACTTATTCGTCTTTCTTAGGAAAAGGAATTACGATACAGAACAGCCTTCCAAAAGGTGGAAGCATCGAACCTGATGGAAAGCAATATGTTGATGCTACAGGAAAAAGGCACGCATTTGCTGCATTTTGGACTCGGATAGTTAATGAAACCAATGCTCCATTAACGGTTTCTATTAATTTCCCCGCAGATTCATTTGCGATTTTTGCGCCACCTCATTCCTATTTAAAACTGTTTTTACCTACAGATAATTGGGCCTATGAGAACCTCTCCTTGTATAATTATGGCCTTACTGGATTAAAGGCATTTTTAGACGCCCATTTTAATAAAGCTACCACGTTGAAAAAAACAATCAATCCCAATGAGGAACATATCTTCTATGTAGCAGCACTTTCTTATCAAGCCATTGGAACTCCAAGAGCAGCATTTATCATAAAAGATCAGGACCTTTATTACAAAATGAGTATATCACCCAATGGTTCCGGGGTCATCCCGGTCGGGAAGATTACGTTCAACGATAACCATCAATAGCTGTACATTCTAGGTACTGTTCCTACCAAATTCTAAGCGGAGACTAAAGAAAAAACCAGTAATCTTTTGCTGGCTCTTTTCCCCACTCAGCTAACCGTTTTTCAATCGTCTTTTTCTCTTCCGGCGAACTTACCACGATGAGTATTTGCGTGTTTTCCAGGTTCGAAACCGTATCTTCATGTGCTAAAATAACCCCATAGATGTCCTTGCCCACTTTCTTTTCATTTCCGGAAACCCATTGGAAACCGGACTCATGGGTCAACAATTGCTTGGCCATGTCTTTTCCGTTTCTACCAGCACCCCAGAGGGTCAGCTCACGGCTGGCGTCCCGGTCCAGTTCGTAGAAGTACTTCAGTTTTAAATCAAAGTACCGATTGTCCTTGTATTCGTCCCATGTTCTTGAAATGCGATTGGATCGGTCTCGCCAAAAGTGCAACACCTTGTCGATTCCTATGACTGTTAACCCCTGTCGGTAAAAGCGAAACGTCAGGTCATAATCCTCCGGGTACACTTCCGGCTCAAAGGCACCTACCGAATCAAAATCTTCTTTATGAATGATCCAGCAATGAGAGGGGATGACGCACTCCTGGTAAATCTGTTGGTAATGTGTGCCGGTCCTCGCCACTTCATTTAGCCACTGTTCATACCTTCGGAACCCACCGCCAACTTCTCCTTCATCGACAAAGTGTTCGGTACCCCCAGCCACAATGTACCCTTTGCCATATTTTTTCCACTCGCTGACCAATACCTCAAGCTTATCAAGCGGCATCTTATCATCCGAATCCATCCGATTGATCAAGTCGCCTTTTACTTCCCGGTATCCTTCCTTTAAAGTGGGAATGAGTTTATGTCTTTTGCTATGAAAGACCCGTATTCGGTCGTCTTTCCTGGCATATTCAGTTAAGATTTCGGGTGTCCGGTCACTGGAGTGATCATTTACGGCAATCAATTCCCAATGCACATACGTTTGGTTTAAGATGGAATCCAGACAAGCGGGCAGGTAAGGCTCGGTATCTTTTACTGCCATGATGATGGAAACCAGAGGAAGCTCATTCATGGGTCTAAATTAAACCTCCAATACGTTTCTCGCTGAGCTGTTGTCTTTCGAAAGAAGTGAAACCGCAACCACATGGTGAAATCAAACCAGAAAACGCGGATGCATCCGTTTTCCGTAAATCTTCGGGAAGAGGTGACCGCATGTTTACGAACCAGTCGCATCTTCCCTTTTTTCCTGAGTCTTCGACAGAAAAAGGCCGCATCCATCAGTTCATTTTCCGGGAACCCCCCTACTTCTATCGCTACTTTACGGGAGCAAAAGATGGCCTGATCACCAAAATAGATACCATCCATTCGATATCGAAACCTATTGACCAGCATGATCAGTCGTAGCCAAAAGTTTAAGGGATCGAAAGCAAACTCAAACGCTCCACCGACCGTTTTCCTTTGCTTCAGTGTTTTCAGCACGTAAACGTCAAAATGATAGGGCAACAGCGTATCTGCATCCAAAAAGATCAGAATGCTTCCCTTGGCCTCATGAATTCCATAATTGAGGCTTGCAAACTTTTTAAGTGCAAATTCCGGTTTTTCAAACACCGTGACTGGAAGACTTTCTACGCTTCCTATCGTTCCATCCGAACTACCAGAATCAATCACGATGAGCTCCAGTTGATCAGGGTGTTTCGCAGCTCCCAGGAGCTGTCTGACCGTCCCGGGCAGGTATTCAAACTCATTTAACGTAGGAATGATCACCGAAATCTTTTCATCCATGGCTTCTAAAATAACCGGTTGTCCGCAGTCTGGTTTCAGAAGTATGGATATTTGTCTTTAACCTGTCAGATGTTAAAAAACACAAAATAGCGTGAATTGAAGAGGTATTTCGTGATCTTTGATTGATATGAGGCACTTGCTCATCCTATTGTTTCTCTCGCTATCTACGCTTGCGCTATCGCAGCGGGCCTTCTTTTATGGATTCGTTCAGGACAGTACCACGAAGGAAGAACTGGTGGGAACGCATATTCGAAACATTAGCTCAGATAAACTGGCCATCTCAGATGCATACGGAAAGTTCCGACTGACCGCACAGGTCGGAGACTCCATTGTCCTCTCAAATGTCGGCTATCAGATGCTGCTATGGATTGCAAAAGAAAATTGGTTCACAAGCGAACGTGTCACGTTTTCGCTACCTGTTGACACCATTTACCTGGAAGAAATCGTGGTCGGAAAGCTACCGGAGTACAGTAAGTACAAGCAAATGATCATCGACACACAGCCGGAGGATACATCATTCTGGTATTTTGGAGTGCCTCAACCGGAAATGAAAGGTTCCGTTCTGGAAAAAAAGCAATACACCAATCCCTTATTTATCGCCAGCCACCCCATCACCTTTTGGCATCATGCCTTCAGCAAAAAGGAGAAACAAAAGCGAAAGATGGTGGAGATCCAGCGTCAAAGTGGGATCAGGGATAAAGCTGATCAAAAATTTACACGGGAATGGGTGAGAGATGTAACCAAACTACAGGGAGATCGCCTGACTGATTTTATTGCGTACTGCAAGTTCACACCGAAATACCTTGCAGAGACTCCACTTTACGTCATACAAGAGCGGATGCTTGTACTGCTCAATGACTTCATGCTGGAAGAAGTGGATGGATGACGTCCTATTGGTGATCCATTAGGTATTTTTCAACACGTACTTCGGCATTCTCCCGAATGTTTACATAAAACAAGTTGTAGTCTACGATGTGATACCGATCCCAGTTAAACAAGAAATTGCCAAAAAACTTCGGTTTATTGATCCAGAGCATGCCGTCCTTATTCTGAGCATCCGATAAGCCCTGCCGGATTTTCTTAAAATTTCTCAGTACACCGCCCTGGTTCATCCCCCATGAGACGTATGCCTCATCAGATTTCCAACTCAGGGGATTAATGCTTAACCCATTGTCATACCAAAAATCATGATTTGGAGGATAATAGCCGTTCTTGTAGGTATTCCAGGACAGCCAACAGCCTGTATCTTCTTCTTCCTCACAAATGGGAATCCCGCTAAAAGTATCCCGCCTCAGTGGCATGCCCACCACATAGGCGGCGACCAGTTTATCCATTAATGGTTTTCCCTCGAAAAATTCTTTGAGCAACTTCACCGCATGCGTGGTACCCTGACTGTGAGACGCTAGGATCAAAGGACGGTCATTATTCCAGTTTTTTAAGTAATATTCAAATGCCCGTTTCACATCCAGGTAAGCGTATTCCAGCGTTTCCGTCTTTAATTTCAGGTCGCTATAATAAACACCTAAATGTGCCTGCCGATAAAGTGGGGAATATACTTTTCCTGCGCTATTGAATACGGTTGCCTGGTTTTTGATCGTCGAATTCGCGATTTTTTCATTCAGCTTTTCATCATCGACATCCGCAAACCAGGGGTTTTCCGGGTTTTGCTTTCCTGAGTAAATGGTCGGGTAAACAAAGAAAACATCTACCTCCGCACTTTCTTGATAATGGATCAATTCTCCTTTTCCCGGTACGACATCCGCCATGTCTTTCACTTCAGGATGTGCGATCCAGTACCGCAATTGCGAATAATCAGGAGCCTTAGGTACTTTTTGAATGTCCTCTATGTCGTAATCGCTTTTGAAGGCTTTTTCTTTTTGAGCGGACAACAAAAGGGGAATCATTAAGAAAAGGAAAATGGCTTGCTTCATACAGACCAAGATAACGACCGAAAAACGTTTAGGCATGATTCCTGCTTTAATTCTGACAAATCTATTTTTTACCTAACATTTATTTAATTATGGAAAATAAAAAAAATGAAAAGTACGACTTAGAGCGAAAAAGACCATTATTCTTTGGAATAGGATTGATGATAACGTTTACACTGGTCATCTCAGCGTTTGAATGGCGCACTGAAATTGACCCCATCTGTCTCTTCTGTGAGGAGGAGTTAGACCTTGCACATGACGTTATTTTAGACATCGCTCCGGCCACCGCCCATGAAAGACCTCAACCACCCAAGCCAAAAGTGAGACCTGAAGTTATTCAGGTTGTCGAGGCCGCCAATGAATTGGAAGAAACCATAGAGGTAATCATCAAACAGGAAGAGGAGGTTCCGGACTCCTTCGACGATGTCACGATTGAAGTACCTGTCATTAAAGAAGAAGCCGTCGATGAAACACCCCGAAATTTCGCAGAAGTCATGCCTTCGTTTGAAGGGGGCATGAATAAATTTTATGAGTTCGTTGCCAAGAACACCAGTTATCCCAGAACCGCTTCCCGAATAGGGGCCGAAGGAAGGGTACTTGTCAAATTCATCGTGGAAAAAGATGGCTCGCTCTCAAACATCGAGGTACTGAGGGGAATAGGAGCGGGACTTGATGAGGAGGCACTGCGTGTCATGAACCTGGTTCCCAACTTTACCCCAGGGAAACAGGGTGACGTACGCGTGCGGGTCAGCATGGTGGTTCCAATCAATTTTAAATTGAACTAATGGAACGCAAGAAAAACCCGGTTTATGACCTCAATACCCAGCGACCTTTGTTTCTGAGTATTGGGTTCACGGTATCTGTGTTGATCACCTTATCTGCTTTTGAGTGGAAAACGGAGATTGAACCTATCGTTCGAACAGAAAACTTCAGGTGTACCTTCCCTCGGTCGGAGGAGTTCCTACCTACAACGCGTCGTCCGTTTCCCCCTGCTACCATTTGGAAAGAAACAACCGTTTTTACAAACGATGGTTTTTACGCTTCGGATGTAAAAGGTGAAGACGTTGACGATGCTGTTCACACGATAGGTGGCTCAATCCAGCCAGCTACTTATGATTTAGGTTATCAACGAATCGTGGAAGAAATGCCGTACTTTAAAGGAGGGATGAAAAACTTTCATGAGTTCCTGAGAGAAAACATTGTCTATCCGCATTCGGTAGACAAACCGAGACCTGAAGGAAGGGTATTTGTCAAATTCATTGTAGAGAAAGACGGTTCGCTTTCCAACATGAAGGTAGTCAGAGGGGTAGATGAAGCGCTCAACAGGGAAGCATTAAGGGTAATGAAACTCGTTCCAAACTTTAACCCGGGAAAGCGGGACGGCACGTCTGTGAGGACACAAATGGTGGTTCCAATTCATTTTCAGTTGGAGTAGTCCGCAAAGTTGTTGGAAAAGCATTTTTTAGAAAAAAACGAATGAGCCGGGCGATGCCTGGCTTTTTTGGTAATTATAGGTCCCTCTTCACCAATTTCTACTTAGGGCGCAAGGTAGGAAGTGGTCGTCATGTGTTTTTTGTTTGGGCATAACTACCTCACCTGAAACTAATGTCAATTAATAAATTCGGAACCTTCACATTTAATTCTAACTTTAAAGAAAAAACCTGACGAATGATCAAATTGAAATCCAGCTACGGGTTGTACGTGGCATTTCTTATCGCTGCATGCAGCGCACCTAAAAAAGATACTTCTGAAGCAACTAATGCAGAAGAAGAAAAACCAGTTAACGTAGTGGGCACAGACATTACCTACGCAGCAGATACCATTGAGATGAAAGGCTATTTCTCCTATGACGCTAACAACACGACTAAAAGACCTGGCGTATTGGTGATACATGAATGGTGGGGTCACAATGAATACAGTAGAGAAAGAGCGGACATGCTTGCAGAACTTGGCTACATCGCGTTGGCAGTAGATATGTATGGGGATGGAAAGGTCGCAGAGCATCCGGAAGACGCAGGAAAATTTGCCGGAATGGTTATGTCCAACTTGGAAGTAGCTAAATCAAAATTTGAAAGTGCCCTGGCTACGCTCAAAAACCATCCAAACGTAGATAAAGAAAAAATCGGAGCCATTGGGTATTGTTTTGGCGGGTCCGTTGCACTTTCGATGGCAAATGCCGGCTACGATCTGGATGCGGTAGCCGCCTTCCATTCAGGTTTAGGACTTCCTGTTATGCCAGACTCAGGGGCTGTGAAAGCCAAAATACTCGTTGCCAATGGTGCAGATGATCCATTTATACCAGAACAACAAGCACTTGACTTCAAAGCTGCGATGGATAAGGCGGGAGCCGACTATAAATACGTCTCCTACGAAGGAGCTGTTCATGCCTTCACAAGTAAAAAAGCCGATGATTTAGGTGAAAAATTTAAGCTTCCCCTTGCTTACGATGCAGTTGCAGACAGTGCTTCATGGGAAGAAATGAAAATCCTTTTTGCTACTGCTTTTTAAAGAGAATTCCTTTAGACCAGAAAAGTGCTGAATTCAGCACTTTTCTGATCTTTATTTAGAAATTATCTGAGTACGATGTCGGTACGTACCATTGGCCACTTCAATAAAGTAGATCCCCGGCAGACCATCTAATGCTATTTTCACTGTTCGTTCGGTAATCCACTCAGTCTTATCCATTACGATTTCACCAAAAAGGTTGTACAGCCTGATGCTGGTGGTGGTATTTAAAAATTGATTGCCAAGCACTACGTGTGCGTCTCTTATGGCAGGATTGGGATAAACCATAAACTCGTTGGTCGCATTGGCAAACACGCGAATTGTACCCAAATCTTCAGACGCGCCATCAAAATCCCGTTGGATAAGTTTATAATAATTTGCTCCTGATATGGAAGCATGATCTTCGAATGAATAGGAGAGCTGTTGGCGACTGTTTCCCGCACCGCTAACGAATGCTATCTGATGAAAATCAATACCGTCCGTAGACCTGTGTATCTCAAAACCTTCATTGTTGAGTTCAGAGGCAGTCGCCCACTCCAGCCTTACCACTCCTAACACTTCTCTACCTAAAAATTGAAGCAGCTCTACCGGCAGCACGGAGTTCGAATCTGCCGTGCCGTCCCCTGGTGCGACCGTCCCATCTCCCGGACCCGCCTGCGTATCAATGTCCGAACCACCCGAACACTGCCCCCCACAACAGTCTCCGTCATTACATAGGATAGTTGTCTCAGAACAGAACTGGTCCAACGTAGCCCCGTCTGTACTATTAAAAGGGCGGATGGAGTTATTTCTGACGCCTCCATAATAAGCAGGTCCATTTAGCTCCAACATTCCGGCCCCACAAACAAAAGAATTGTCTCCATCCATGTACAAATCATCTCCAATACCCGCAGTGGCAGCAGCCTCAATGTTCAAAATACCGTCTCCTGAAACCGCCAAGTTTTGATTCGATATAAATGTACCTCCGTCCCTTACATCTACTCGTCCAATGACAAACGTAATTGAGTTGGCATTTAAGCGAAATGAGCCTCCACTATTGATTTCAACATCTCCCCTAAAGGCGGTCTGGACTGTAGAGGTTAAGGCTCCCCCGTTGTTAATTGTGATGGTTCCGTTGTGGAAAAATGCGTTGGCACCACAGCCCATCGTGGTAATGTCCTGGCAACCTGCCGTACCGGAACCTGTACAGCCACACACACCTGAGATTGCTTCTGCGTTTGGTTGCGTTTCAACGGCAGCGTTGTCTAACGTACTATTCACAGTAACTGTGTGAGCGATCGTGACATTGGCGTCTCTATCAGGAAAGTGAATGCCCAATGTTGTACCTGGACATGTTCCCCATGTACTACAATCGTCCCAGTCTCCGTTCTGAACTGTATTGAATTGAGCAAAAAGCACATTTGTACCTATAAGCAAAGTGATAATGAGTAGTGATGATCTTATCATGTGACAAATTTGATCATTTAAATATGAAAAATCAAAGAAAAAATTTAATTAAATTGATTTGACATCTTAAAAATGAGCGAAATACCACTAATTACCGATTACTATGTACGAAAAAAATGAAAATACCCCCCCTTACAGGAGTTGACATGGAATGTGAGGTAACTATATGTTACAGCCGGATAAGGTGTACTGATAGATCTGGAAAGAAGCTACTATTTAGCCCAGTCGTAAAAATCAAATCAAGTTAAGGTAAAGCCTATGATGGCCAAACTATCGTGTTGAAAACGTCCCTGAATGGGATTTTCCAAGCAAAACTCAATATTAACTTCCGCAACCCACACACTCAATTTCTGAGTTCATCGGTCTGGTTCCGTTCAATTTCATTTTTAGGTTGTGGATCTTGTCTTTCAGGTCCATGTCTTTGAACATGTCACCGGTTAGTTGACCTTCAAGCTCTTGTATTTCTGATTGTAGGGATTGTGTACTCATGTGATTATATAGTTGTTACGGG
This sequence comes from Bacteroidota bacterium, assembly GCA_039192005.1. Lineage (GTDB taxonomy): Bacteria > Bacteroidota > Bacteroidia > Cytophagales > Cyclobacteriaceae > Ekhidna. The sequence goes on along the minus strand of JBCCXH010000006.1, from coordinate 25,418 downwards.
TGTAGTTGTAAGTAAAGCATTTTACGTATGCTAAAGTTCCACTTTTAGAGAAATCGGGAAAATTTTTCGACGAATTTTTATTCCTTAAGTGGTATCCTCCACATGATGTAGTAGTCAAAGGCTGTGGAGTTTTCCCGTTTCGTATTTCCAAAACCCGGTATATCAAATGTCTTCAAAACCCCTTGACCATTGACCGTATTGGCAAACTGCCAGCGAAGTGTAAAACCTGTATATAGGTTGGACACAATTTTCCCTCTCAGGTTAAATACTAACTCCAGCCACCAGGAGTTCAAATCTGAATTCGCAAACGTCAGGTCCTGTGGAGTATCGGGGGCATCAAAATCACTGACTGTAAAATCCAGCTTATCCTCAAAACTGGCCGTAGCATATCTTAAGCCTAGGGACAGCGCGTTTCCACTACCAGGATTTTTAACAAAATTTCGATCGATACCAAATCGTAAGTAAGACCCTTCGTTTACATATTGGTAGTCACTCATGATCTCGTTTCTCTCCGTGCCATAATCAACGTTTAGTTCCACACCATTTACTCCCAATGCCACCTGTATTTCCTGAGTTTCTACACCTGATCCCAGAAACGTTCTTCCGGCACGAATAAGGTTGGCTCCAACGCGAACACCATGAAACTTATATTCTTTTTTCTCCTTTTCTTCAACCTCCTCTGCGTCATCCTGAGCAAAAAGTTGAACTGAAAGCATGACCAGGAATATGTTAAAAAAATACTTCAACATTGGATGTTAATTGTCTGTCTGTTACCCGTCCGGAAATCACGGTTGAATCAAAGGTACTTTTGAGTGTGTCCAAATTGGTAAACAATATCGAAGGAGGACACTCGGGATCAAAAATGGAAAACTCGGGATCATAAACCATTTGAAGCTCAAAATCAGAAATTTCAAAGCCGTCAGCACTTTCTGCTGAATCGAAGAAATAAGTAGTGATCGTATCGTCAGGGTTTAGGAATAGGAAAACTGTCGTTGAGTCTATGCTGTAGAAACCGGAATCAAACGGGATGATATTGCCTTCACTTGTGATCCGTTGGAAATTGCCAATCTTTTTCGGTGATCCAGTATCTATATCAAAAGACCGGACCACCATAAAAGGGAGATTTGAATCCCCTGCACAGCTATCTATGTCCTGGCATGATAATGCGATGAAACTAAAAAGGATAAAAATGGTTTTTTTCACAGCATGTAAAATTACATAGAGCATCGCTCTTATTTCGATTAGCTTTGCTCTTTAAGGTTGGAAATAAGATTTTGATAACGCTTTCAGAGTGTATGAAAATCTTTGTCGTAGAAAAGATGAAAACAAAGGGACTAAAAAAAGATAAAGTCAATATTGTCACACTGGGTTGTTCTAAAAACTTAGTTGACTCGGAAGTCATGTTGACGCAGTTGAGGGGAAACAAGATTGATGCCACTCATGAATCCGCAACAGATAAAGCGAACATCGTTATCGTTAATACGTGCGGATTTATTGATAATGCCAAACAAGAGTCCATTGATACCATTCTCCGGTACGTAGACGCAAAAGAAGAAGGCTTAATTGATAAAGTATACGTATCGGGTTGTCTTTCCCAACGCTATCGGGAAGACCTTCAGACAGAGATACCCAACGTTGATGCATGGTTTGGTACCGGGGAGCTTCCCGCGCTTTTAAAAAAGTTTAAAGCGGACTACAAAAAAGAGTTGGTAGGGGAGCGCATCACAACGACCAGCCAGCACTATGCTTATTTAAAAATTGCGGAAGGTTGTGACCGTCCCTGTAGTTTTTGTGCCATTCCTTTGATGAGAGGAAAGCACGTTTCAAAACCTATCGAACAACTTGTCTCCGAAGCAAAATCACTCGTCAGCAAGGGAACGAAAGAGCTTTTATTAATCGCCCAGGACTCCACCTATTATGGGCTGGACCTTTACAAAAAAAGAAATTTAGCAGAATTATTAGATCAGCTATCCGATGTCGAAGGGCTGGAGTGGATTCGTCTGCACTACGCTTTTCCAAGCGGTTTTCCCGAAGATGTGTTGGATGTAATGGCAGCAAAACCAAATATCTGTAACTATTTGGACATCCCGCTACAACATGCTTCATCCAACATGCTCAAACTGATGAGAAGAGGGACCACCCGCGAAAAAACAGAAGCCTTGCTTGATAAAATGCGCACAAAAGTGCCGGACATCGCCATACGTACCACATTGATAGCGGGCCACCCACAGGAGCGTGAAAGTGATTTTGAGGAGATGCTGGATTTTGTAGAAAAAAGCAAATTTGAACGGTTAGGTATTTTCACCTATTCGCATGAGGAAAACACCCACTCTCACAGCTTTGAAGATGATGTTCCGGAGGAGGTCAAACAACAGCGGGCCAATGCGGTAATGGAGCTACAGGAAGGAATCTCATGGCAACTGAATGAAAGCAAGATTGGAAAGGTATTCAAAGTATTAATTGACCGGGTAGAAGGAGGAAATTTTATTGGCAGAACGGAACACGATTCGCCCGAAGTAGATAACGAGGTAATTATTTCTACCGAGTCGTCTTACTTACGTATTGGTGACTTTACCCAAATAAAAATAACAGATGCGACACCTTTTGACCTGTACGGCGAACCAATCATCAACTAATCCGTATCAAAGGCGTGCAAACAGAAAAAATACCTTTAGAAGATACCGACTGTTTTTCTCGTTTTTTTATCGATTACCTCTCACAAAAACCAGAACTATCTCCATTTTATCGTGACTTTCCTGGTCTCCAAAACTTTGAGCAGACGATAAAAGAAAGAAAATTCGATGATGAAAATAGAATCGTACTAAACAGGGTCCTATCAAAACAATACGAGGCGCTGGATGCCTCCCCGCTTGTTAAAACCAACATTGAGCGATTAAAGGATACAAAAACCTTCACCATTACCACGGGGCATCAGCTCAATATTTTTACGGGACCTCTGTATTTCCTCTACAAGATCATTACAGTTATTAATGCCTGCAAAGTCTTGAAACAAACGTATCCTGAGTATCAATTTATTCCGGTATACTGGATGGCTTCTGAAGATCATGACTTTGAGGAAATCAATCATTTTTACTTCAGAGATAAAAAATACGAGTGGCATTCAGACCAAACGGGGGCTGTGGGACGATTCAATCCAAACGGACTGGCAGAGCTTGCGAAAAGCCTTCCAAAAAGTGCGGATTTTTTCAAAGAGGCCTATCAAAAGACCAACTTAGCTGAGGCAGTAAGAAGCTATGTCAATCATTTGTTTGGTGAAGAGGGACTTGTCGTTATTGACGCTGATGATAAGGAGTTGAAACAACGCTTCTCACCGGTCATTAAAAGCGACCTGTTAGCGCATACCCCTTTCCAATTGGTCCCAGGTGACTCTGAAAAAATTGAAGCACTGGGTTATAAAACTCAGATCAACTGTAGAGAAATTAATTTTTTCTACTTAGATGGGACAATCAGAGAACGTATCGAGACAGAGGGAGAAGGATTTAGGGTACTTAATACCGACCTTACCTTTACGGTGAGTGAAATGGAACAGTTGATCACTGACCATCCGGAATGTTTCAGTCCAAATGTTATCTTAAGGCCGCTCTATCAGGAAACCATCCTGCCCAACCTGGCTTACGTCGGTGGGCCTTCTGAGGTCGTTTATTGGCTACAGTTAAAATCGGTATTTGAGCATTTTAATACTGCATTTCCGCTGCTAATGCCTCGAAACTTCGCGACGATTGTTTCTGAAACCGCCCGTACCAAATGGGAGAAAACGGAACTGACCTATACGGACCTTTTCCATGATGTGGATGCGATTTTCACCAAATGGGTCAAGACGCATTCCTCCAACGATTTATCCTTACAAAAGGAGGTAGATCAAATCAAACACGTCTATTCTGAATTGGAGGAGAAAATGGAGAAAGTGGACCCAACACTGAGGCAACACATTGAGGCACTGTATGCAAAAGCTGAAAAAAGCGTTTTCAATGCTGAAAAGAAACTGGTCCGCGCAGAAAAGAGAAAGCAAAGAGAGAAGCACGGTCAAATTGAACAGGTGAAAAACGTACTATTTCCGGGAGGTACGCTTCAAGAGCGAAGGGACAACTTTCTCAACTTTCATGAGAGAGACCCTGAATTCATTCAAAAGCTTTTGGATACGTTCGACCCATTTGATTACCAAATGTATTTGTTGTTTACCGAATAGCTTTGTATTCTATCTAATTGGTAGCTTATGCTGTTTTCCAACTCAGATGAATTTGATAAGCTATTCAGGGAATACTATCAGCTTTGAGTTTCCATTGACTCAATTTATCACTGAAAATTAGACCCCTACATTTCGCAGGCAATAGATACTTTTGGCAATCATATAGCCGAAATACCTATTGTTCATGAAGAAATTTTTTAAGTTCTTTCTTGTTTTCATTCTCACTATTTTCATTCTCGCCTTTGCTACTTTGACGCTCGTTGACCGTACACCACCATCTGAACAGGCTCACTATGAAGTGATGATGAAAAGGCTGGATTCTCTTAATCAGTCTCTTAAAACCAAGGATAGCGAAACCTTTAAGGTAGGCTACTCAAAAGTTTCATTGACCCCTGATAGTGTCATGGCACTTGCAGGATATGGCGCACGTAGACCCAAAGAATTCGAGGGCATTCTCGACTCGGTCTACATTCGGACAATTGTTGTGCAGTTTCCTTCTCAAAAAATTGCGATTCTAAGTGCTGATCTATTGACCATTCATCCTTTGATGACCCAGAGGCTCCATGAAAGGGCTCCGGAAATTGGATGGAATAAGGATCAGATTTTTCTGACAGCTACCCACACTCATTCCAGTATCGGACAGTGGGCACCTGGTTTGGTAGGTGGATTATTCTCTGGGGAATATGAAAAAAGCGTCGCTTTGGAGATCGCCGACCGGATGATTGAAAGCCTGCAAAAGGCTGAAGAAAATCTAATGGATGCCCAACTGGGCTACTCTTTCTCCGAAAACCCGGACCTTGTACTCAACCGTCTCGTTCATGATAAGGGAGAGGAGGACCCTTTTCAAAAAAACCTGGTGTTTAAAACAAGGAAGGGAAACGTCATTTTCTCTTCATTCTCTGCTCACGCGACGTGTCTCACGAGCCAGTCCAAGCAATTATCTGGTGATTTTCCCAGCTACTTTCATCAGGCCCTGGATATGGATACTGCGGTAGTATTTTCATGCTACGCTGCCGGGCCCGTTGGCAGCATGGGGCCGGAGACGGGGATACCTGACCAATATGAACGAACGTATTTTCTGGGAAAAGAAATTGCCAACCGAATTGAAACCCCTTCTTTATATAAAGATTCCATTCAAACGGTCTCATTTAGAGTACCACTTGAACTGGGGCGTCCTCAGTTTAAAATCTCCAAAAACCTGGCACTGCGGCCGTATCTATTTAAGAAAGCCTTCGGAGATGAGCCTTCGGAGATCAGTGCCTTGTTATTGGGGAAAGTACTCCTGATTGGCACTCCCTGTGATTTTTCCGGTGAATTGGCACTGCCACTTTATTCTTATGCAGAGAAAAAAGGGCTGGACCTGATCCTTACATCGTTCAACGGAGGATACATCGGCTACATCACGAAAGACAAATGGTACGATATGGAAAAATCTGAGACACGCACGATGAGTTGGTATGGCCCGGGAAATGGTTGGTATTTTTCTCAGATCATTCAAAAAATAATTGATGGAATCCATGAGATGGGTACCATGGACCAATAATCGCTAAGTAGATCAATACCATTGGAGACGTACCCGATTCCCCCTTTCAACAACTTTCAAACACAATGAGGATAACTAAACCCACGCTTTTAGTAGATCAGGAAAAATGCTCAAACAATATCGAGCGTATGGTCAGCAAAACAAAAAATGCTAATGCACAGCTGCGCCCTCACTTCAAAACACATCATTCTGCTCAGATAGGAGAATGGTATCGGTCACATGGTGTTGATAAATGCACAGTAAGTTCGGTCTCCATGGCCGAGTATTTTATTAAAAATGGGTGGGATGATCTGACGATCGCTTTTCCTTACAATCCCTTGGAGTCTGAAGAGATTTCACATTTGGCTACCAACGCCAACCTCAATATATTGATTGAGTCCAAAGAGAGCTTGCAGCTTGCCAACGAGCTCATCTCAGAAAATGTTGGGTTTTACATCAAGATCGATATCGGGACGCACCGAACCGGAATTGCTCCTGACAACCAGGAACTACTCGAAAAACTAGTAACGCATGCTACTGAAAAAGTGTCTTTCCAAGGCTTGCTCGCACATGCCGGCCATACCTACCACCTTCATACAAACGAAGAAATCAAACGAGTTTTTGATGAAAGTGTAGACTTATTAGCCCCTTTGAAACGTACGTACGGGGGCCTGCTTTCATTTGGTGATACCCCAACCTGCAGTGTAGTTGAAGACTTATCTGCTTTCGACGAAATAAGAGCCGGAAACTTTGTATTTTATGACTGGATGCAAAAAGACATCGGGTCTTGTACATTTGAAGACATTGCCGTTTGCATGGCCTGTCCGGTTGTGGCGATTCACAAAGAACGAAACGAAGTTGTTGTTTACGGAGGTGCGGTTCATTTGTCCAAAGATTTCATTGTAGAGGATGGCACGGCTTGCTTTGGGAAAGTCGTATTGTTGGATGGCCAACAATGGAATACCTCTGTTATTGGCAACGTATGTCGGTTATCTCAGGAACATGGCATCCTTCACTTACCTAGTGAACAGATACACAAAATAAAAGTAGGTGACTTAATCGGTGTGATTCCTGTACATTCGTGTTTAGCAGCCGATTTGCAGGGTCATTACTTTACAACCGGCGGCCAAAAAGTTGAAAAATTTGTTAAAGAATGAGGAAAGTACTTTTTCTATCTTTCATATTCCTTTCTGTTTTTGTTCAAGCCCGACACTCGGATATTCCAAAAGACACCATCGATGCTATGATCGGTCAGATGATCATGGTGGGTATTGGTGATTTCAATATGGTCAACCCGAATGAACGCATCTTTTCTGAAATCAAATCAGGAACTGTCGGTGGAGTGGTTTTATACGAAAAAAACATCTTGTTCGAAAGCCCGAAGCCCGAACTTGCTTTTCTTGTCGACAACCTCCAAAAAAATGCTGAGATCCCTTTAATCGTCAGTATTGACGAGGAGGGAGGGTTTGTCTCTCGGATGAAAGCCAGATATGGGTTTCCTAAAAGCGTTTCTGCGCAGTATCTGGGAGAACTTGGTGACCTGGATTCTACCCGATTTTATGCGAGACAAACGGCCTCGCTACTACACAGTTTTGGCATTAATATGAATTATGCTCCGGTCGTTGATGTCAACTTAAATACAAAAAATCCGGTGATCGGAAAAATTGAGCGCAGCTATTCTGCAGAATATAGAGAAGTAATCAGGCATGCATATGAAGTAATCGATGTACACCGTAACGAAGGCGTGGTTCCGGTACTTAAACACTTTCCCGGTCATGGAAGCAGTCAAAACGATACCCATTTGGGACTTACTGATGTGACCGATACGTGGCAAATCGAAGAGATGTATCCCTACTCGGCACTTATTGACAGTGGTGTGGTCCAGGCGATCATGACCGCTCATATTGTGAACCAAACACTTGATGGAAGTAAGAGTCCGGCTACGCTTTCAAAAAGAGTGGTTACCGGCCTCCTCAGGGATTTTCTCAACTTTAAGGGAGTCATTATTTCAGACGATATGCAAATGGGAGCCATCCGCAATGAATACGGTTTGAGGGAAGCCATTCACTTATCCATTAAAGCTGGTGTGGATATTTTGATGTTTGCCAATAATGTGAACGACTACGAGCTGGTCCGACCTTCTACGGTTCATTCCATCATCAAAGATTTATTATTTGAAGGGGTGATCAGCCGGGAGCGAATCCACGAGTCTTATTTGAGGATAATGAAACTCAAAGGTGGGTTGGGACTAACCACGGAAGACTATTACCGGTCTTTAAGGGTACGTTTAAAAGCGTATTACTAGGGCGGCTCACAATACATGACTGATTTTGCTATCTTCACCCTCCCATTATTGATTTATTTAAGCAATGATCTCTCATTAGATGAACAAAGAGAATATCGTAGAAATTTTTAATCAATAACTAACTTAAAGGCTTTAAACGCAAAACTAAAAGACGAGAATATCAATATGATGAAGCTTAACCTATTCAAAACGGGATTTATTGCCGTTATCATTTCAGCTCTTTATGCTTGTGGCGGCGGTGGTGAAAAGAAAAAAGAGGAAACCAGTGCCAGTTCTGAGTTCGACTCAGCCAAAGAACAGATCGGGAAAGATGTAGAAAGGGTGATTAAAGACCTGCCCTCTCCATCGGAAGTCCCTTATTTACTTATCTCAGCAGGTGCGGAGTTTAACCCGGACCTGACTAATTCAACAGATAAAATCGAGTCCTACCAAAGCGATGCGGATAAATCTGCCCTTAACCTGGGTGTATATGCTGCCGACATCGGATACTTATCGTCGTATGAAAAATCCGAACAGGCTTTGGACTATATGGGTGAGTGTCAGAAGCTTGCCGGTCCGGTTGGAATTGCGAGTGCGATCGATTACGGAATGGTGGCACGGTTTGAAAGCAACATGGAAAACAGGGACTCACTGACGGCCATCATCAATGAGATAATGGATAATGCCGGAGAGCAACTGTCTGAGTTGGACCAACTAAATAGTGCCGCTTTGATGCTGGCAGGTAGCTGGGTAGAGGGAATGTACTTGTCTACTTCCATTGTAAGTAACTATGAGGTTGAGGGGCTTTCAGAAGATGACATCAACATCATTTTAGAGAAACTAATGTTGGTCGTACTTGAGCAGAAAAAGTCTTTAAATGATTTATTGGCCGTCATGAATGATGTACCTGCCAATGATGCAGTAACCTCCACTATTGCTGATCTGGAAAAAATCAAAAGCATTTATCAAAGCGAACTTGCTGAGGTTGAAACAGACATCGCTGAAAATACAGGAGACTTTAAGTTGTCCAAAACCGTTTTGGCAAATATGACAAAAGAAGTCAGTCGCATACGTACTGCCATTGTACAATAGTACTTTCTAAAAAAGCATTTATGAAGCCGTCAATGACTTATTGACGGCTTTTTTATGGCCTAAAGGAGTGAAGGTATCGCCATTCTTGCTTAATGCTTATCTTTAATTATTACATAATCTAACCTAGCGCTAAATGAGCGAAAAATTGCTGAAAGCAATCATCAGACTTCTCGTCATCGTTGCAAAAGAAGAAGGTGTTGTTCTGGAGAGTGAAAAAGAAAGTGTTCGAGAGTTTTTACTTGAAAACGTCAGTCGGGAAGACTACGGTACCTATCTGAAAATACTGGATCAGTACATTCAGGAAATTGACACCGGTAGCGACGACAAAAGTCAAATTCAGGAGTTGGCCAATAACATCAACCGGGAACTGACGCGCCCGCAAAAGTTAGTCGTCATGTTGCGGTCCATGGAGTTGATTATGGCTGATCAGAAGATAACGGACAGGGAAGAAGAACTTCTTTATTTCCTGGGAGACTGTTTCTTTTTCGACAAGCAGATAGTGGACGAAATCAAACGGTTTGTTTCAACGACAGACATTGAACATTTTTCGAGTGATTTCAGCGTCGTGGTTAGTGGGGCAGACGACGAATCAACAGGCGCTAAACACATTGTACTAGACAATTTGAAAGGACACATTGCCTTTTTTCAGGTTCCTGGCATCGAAATATTGTTTCTAAAATATAAAGGCCCGGACCTGGTAACGATCAACGGGCTGTTGATCTCTCCGAGAAAGATAAAGATACTTCCTAATGGAGGGTCGCTGAAAGGCAAACGAACCCAACGCCTGTATTACAGTGATGTGATCACCGCCTATCGGCATGAGGTCACAGAAACTAAAATCTCCTTCGTAGCAGAAAATGTTTCTTATCAATTTCGAAGTGGAAAAACCGGATTGGTCAACATTAACATCTCTGAGGCAAATGGAAAACTGTTTGGCATCATGGGTGGAAGCGGAGCAGGAAAGTCCACGCTTTTCAATGTTTTAAACGGTACTGCCAGGCCTTCCTCCGGTTCTGTGCGGATCAATGGAATCGACATCTACAAAGAATCCCGGAAAGTTGAAGGCGTTATTGGTTTTGTCCCACAAGATGATTTATTAATTGAGGACCTGACGGTCTTTCAAAACCTCTACTACGCAGCGAAGCTTTGCTTTTCGAAAGCGACGAAGGAAGAGTTGGATGCATTAGTGAGTCAAACCATTGATTCGCTGGGGCTATTGGAAGCAAAAAACCTGAAGGTGGGCAACCCCCTTCAGAAAACGATAAGTGGTGGGCAACGAAAACGGCTAAATATTGGTTTGGAGTTGCTAAGGGAACCTTCTGTACTCTTTGTAGATGAGCCAACCAGTGGTCTTTCATCCAGAGACTCAGAAAACATCATGGATCTCTTAAAAGAGCTTTCTTTGAGAGGCAAAATGGTTTTCGTGGTGATCCACCAGCCCTCATCAGACATTTTCAAAATGTTCGATAAGTTGATGATCCTCGACACCGGCGGGCATCAAATTTATTACGGAAACCCCGTAGAATCTGTGACTTACTTCAAGCGGATGGTCAACATGATCGACCGAGAGCAGGGGGCTTGCATCGAATGTGGAAATGTCAATACGGAGCAGATCTTCAACATCATCGAAACGAAAGTAGTGGATGAGTACGGTAAGGTGACGAACAAAAGGAAGTACAGCGCCGAGCAATGGTACGATCATTACAAAAAAGAAATCGAGGTTCCGAAAGAAAAGGAACAGACAGTCACGCCACATCGGAACTTATTCATTCCCAATAAAATCAAACAGGCAGGTGTCTTTCTGAAAAGAGACGTGCTGGCCAAACTCAGCAACCGCCAATACATCATCATCAACTTGCTGGAAGCCCCTCTTTTGGCCATTTTGCTTGCGGTGATTACAAAATATTCGCCTGATGGGGCATCATACACTTTCTACGCGAATGAAAACATTCCCGTCTTTTTTTTCATGAGCATCATTGTGGCGCTCTTTATGGGCCTGACGGTAAGTGCAGAGGAGATCGTCAAAGACCGAAAAATATTAAAGCGTGAGGCTTTTTTGAATTTGAGCAGACTGAGCTACTTGTCTTCTAAAACACTCATCCTTTTCACACTTTCTGCCATCCAAACGTTTCTTTTTGTTTTGGTAGGAGCTGCTATTCTGGAAATAAACGGTATGACGTTTTCGTATTGGTTTATTCTTTTCGCTGTTTCCTGTTTCGCCAATATTCTTGGTTTAAACATTTCCTCCGCTTTCAATTCCGTCATTACCATTTACATACTCATTCCGCTCTTGATCATTCCTCAATTGATATTGAGTGGAATTGTCGTAAATTTCGACAAACTCAACAGTGCGTTTTCAAACGAGAAAAAGGTACCCATCATTGGGGAACTGATGGCTTCCAGATGGGCGTACGAAGCCATGGCCGTGACGCAGTTCAGAGACAACCCTTTTTACAAAGACATCTATCCACTGGATCGTGAAGTGGCTCAAAATACGTACCGATCCATCTATCATATTAAGTTTTTGCTGGACGAAATCGAATTTTGTAAAAACAACCCTGATCACTCTCTGGTAGAAGGTAAGCTGACACTGGTAAGAAACGAAATCTACAAGGAGCTGGAAGAGTTTGGAAGGGACAAGTTTAAAAATGTTGATCTGCTAACGGCTGAACGTTTTAATGACGACGTATACCGAGAGACGAGGGCGTTTCTTGAAGCGCTTCAGAAAGTGTTTAACAATCGAAGAAGGGCAGCCAAGGATGCCCTAGACCAATTAATTGAAGAGAATACTTCTACTGAAGAGAAAAAGAATCTGTTCTACTCGGTGAAAGATGGTTATGAAAATGAACGTATCAGTTATTTACTTAAAAACATTGGGACTAAGAAGCGCATCGTTAAAAGCAATGGGGAACTGATCCAGAAGATCTACCCGGTTTATGCAAGGAACGATAATCCTAATCATCTGTTTGATTTTAGAACCAATTTCTACTATCCTGAGAAATACTTCGCGGGATTTTATATCGACACGAAGTATTTCAATACTGCGGTCATCTGGAGCATGACGATCTTTCTGTTTATCACGCTCTATTTCGACTGGCTAAGAAAGATCGTTGGCAGCAGAAATTAATCAATAGGCACGTTTACATGACGCTCTGCATGATATGAAGATCTGACCAGCGGACCTGACTCCACATACTTCAGTCCTCTTCTAAGGCCTTCTTCTTTGAAGTGCTCAAATTTATCGGGGTGAATGTACTCTGCCACTTCGATGTGCCTTTTTGTTGGTTGCAAATACTGACCTAAGGTTAAGATATGAAGGCCGTGTGCCACGAGGTCATCCATCGCTTTGTACACTTCATCGTCCGTTTCTCCCAAACCTAGCATGATGCCGCTTTTTGTTCGCTTTCCAGCCTCATTGGTTAGTTTGATCTGCTCCAGACTTCTTGCATATTTTGCTTGCGGACGTACCCTTCGGTAAAGGCTCTCCACAGTCTCCATGTTGTGGGATACTACTTCCTGACCTCCTTCAATCATTCGGTACAATGCATCCCAGTTTGCTTTGACGTCCGGTATTAACGTTTCGATGGTAGTCTCTGGAGATTCTTTTTTTGTTTCAATGACTGTCTGGTACCAAATTTCTGCTCCGCGGTCTTTCAGTTCATCTCTGTTCACCGACGTGATTACGGCATGCTTTACCCGCATTAGCCTGATGGCTTCTGCTACACGCTTAGGTTCCTCTTTATCGTATTCAGGAGGTCTGCCTGTTGCCACTGCACAAAAGGTACAGCTTCTGGTACACACGTTCCCAAGAATCATAAAAGTAGCGGTGCCTTCTCCCCAGCATTCTCCCATATTTGGGCAGTTTCCACTCTGGCAGATCGTATTCAATTTATGCTGATCTACCAGTTTCCGTACTTCTCTATAATTTTCCCCTACGGGAAGTTTTACCCTTAACCAGCTTGGTTTCTTTTTAACTTGATGTTTTTCTACAACAGGTAAATCAATCATTATCTACACTTCTTAAATTCCTACAAAGATAAACCTGGAATGCTACTTCCTTGTTCCCCAGAACAATGTCATATAAAATGAGGTAAACACTGCATCGTTAGGTTGCGTTGGCACAATTACCACTTTTCTCGTGTATGCTTCAAGCATAAAACCTAATTCGACGCCAGCTACATTACTCCGATAAGTCCCAAATTCAAACGAAACAGACCCTTTTCCATTGATACCCGGTACTACATTTGTCTCACCCACGCCCTGAAATAGTCTACCCGGACCTGCGATCGTCTCCGGAGAAGGATGCGCCGCCGGACTAAAAGCTTCGTACGCACCACCGGGTGTTAGTACATAATAAGGATTTTCCAGACCTAATGTTGGACCAACGGCCCCACCTACATTTATCTGAACTCCCTGCTGGTTGGCTTTTTTAAACATGAGTTTTTCCCGTCCATATTGAAACCTGACGGCATACAAATAGTTTGATTTCCCATAGATATAGCCCTGTCCTTGTATACCAACGAACCTTCTTTCACTCGGATGTTTCACATTGGATAGCTCCAGCCCATAGGTCTCATACACATCATTACCACGTGACTTGCTTATTCGAAGCATCAAACCACCTATCAGACCTCCATTGGTATTCTTATTGATTCCCCAGATCACTTCTGAATTATATTTGTACTCCTCTCCGTCAAAAAGCTGACACATCCCAATCAATGGGCTTACTAAAAGAAGGAATTGAAGCAGGTATGTTTTCATAAGAATAGGGTATAACAAAAATAATGCATGCAATGAGGGATAATCAAGAAGACGCAATAGAATTTAACTCTTTGAAATCTATGTCATTATGTGACGTGTGATGTATCACTTCACCGTCTTTCAATAAGATGACCTGAGGAGATTCGTGTATTACTTCTAGTTTTTCTGAAATCAGATTGGAGATTTCCCGGTAGTTGATTAGGTCAAGAAAGTACGGGACCATTGGGGAATCTCTCCACTGTCTTTCTAATCTGTTAATGGCCATCGCGCTAATGGCACATCTGGTGCTGTGCTTAAAAATAAGTACCGGCTTTTCGTATGACTCTTCTTTGAGTGATTCGATTTGATTTACCTGATTAAGTTCTTTCCATTCCATTTTCTCATCAATTATTCCAGAGGTCTTTTTCTTTTTTATCAAACTTTGGCTTGCGCACATTGTCTTTAACACCATCAGGCTCTTCCTTGTTTCCATTCATCCTCACCCAAAAAGCATTCCATTTTCTTAACGCCTCTCTAATTTTCGGATTTGAAAAGCGTGTGGCCAGCCGGTAATTACTGCTGGGATGTTGATCACCAACACCTCTCTTATAAATCTTCCAGTCGCCTTTCCAGTTAGATCCCTTACTTGGTTTATCGTATACATCTCTTCTCTTTATCTTCCAGTCACCCACCCATTGAGATCCAGGAGAGAAGGGAGCCAATGTTTTTTCAAGTCGTTTATTCGTAGTAAAGCGAAACTTGGTGTTCGAATACCTTGGTTTGACTTTGTAGTCTGAATTTCGAAAAGGACTGCCCTGTGAATAACGTGGCTGAACATGGTGTCGAACGTTACTAAAAGGGTTTCCTTGAGAATACCTGGGTGATACTTTATGTTTCATGCCTCGGAAGGGGTTACCAGGCGAATATCTGGTCGCCACTTTATAGCGCGCACCTCGGAAGGGATTGCCCGGAGAGTAACGAGGGGTGACGTTGTACTTTACGCCTCGAAAAGGGTTGCCCGGAGAATACCTGGTAGCCACCTTATATTTCGCGCCTCGAAAGGGGTTACCGGGGGAGTACTTGGGAGTAAAGTTGTACTTTACGCCTCGAAACGGATTGCCCGGAGAATACCTCGTGGCCACCTTATATTTCGCACCTCGAAAGGGGTTGCCAGGCGAATATCGTGGGGTAAACTTGTACTTGGCTCCACGAAACGGATTGCCTGGAGAATACCTCGTAGCCACCTTATATTTTGCACCCCGGAAGGGGTTACCGGAGGAATAGCGAGGAGTGAACTTGTATCTGGCACCTCGAAAAGGATTACCAGAAGCGGACTTCGCAGCCACTTTGTATCTCAGACCTCGAAAAGGATTGGCCGGGGAAACTTTGGTCTTGACATTTTGTCGGCCCCGAAAAGGATTCTCAGGAGAAGATCGTGAAGTAAATCTTGTCGTCCTTTTAAAAGGTTTCCTTGGTGACGTCTTGGTAACGGTTCTGAAACTGGTCCCTCGAAAAGGGTTTCCAGGGGAATAACGAGGAGGTGCTCCTTTTACACTGACTCCTTCTTTCCTCTCTGAAGACCCATGAGAAACTTTTCTTTTGTACTGCTGCCTGTTCGCCCCTTGAGACGTACGAATCTTGTTTTTGTTTCTAAAAAGGGGAAATCCGCGGCTTTTCACCTTGCTTGTTTTCAGGCGGCCTTGTGTGTCCTCCAATAATTGAGCATCCACATGCCAACAAGTAAAAAAAGCCAGAACGGATATGACGAGTATTCGTTTCATAGATGTAAATCACCCAAAGGTTCGCATTTTGGGTGATAACTCAATGAAAACCTAGTTATTAAATCTGGATCGTTTCTCCTTGCGCATTAAGCATTTCATAATCTGTTAATGCTAAAGAACTATCCTCTACTAAGTTAATCCAACGAAAATATTTAAAAAACCATTTAGTTCTTCTTGAAAAAATTCCAGCTGTAAAGTAAGCAAACAGATAAGGATGCATTGAAATCGTTATTTTTTTCTCATTTTGAGACTCAATAATGTATTTCAATGTGTTTTCTATTTGATCTGCCACTTGAATCGAAGCAGAAATTTTTCCTGTTCCATTGCACGTAGGACACGTCTCCCTGGTAGCAATTGACACTTCTGGTCGCACTCTTTGTCTGGTGATCTCCATCAAACCAAACTTTGAAAGTGGAAGAATCGTATGCTTGGAACGGTCATCTTTCATCTCTTCCTTCATGGTAGCATAGAGTTTTTTCTTATTTTCTATCCTACGCATATCAATGAAGTCTACAACGATGATACCGCCCATGTCCCTCAACCGGAGTTGACGAGCAACTTCAGAAGCAGCTTCTAAATTAACTTTTAGCGCTGTGTCTTCCTGGTTATCCTCTTTATTGGATTTATTCCCACTGTTTACATCGATGACGTGAAGGGCTTCTGTATGCTCAATGATGAGGTAACCACCGTTCAACATACTGACCGATTGGCCAAATGAAGTTTTTAATTGCTTTTCTACGCCTAGTGCCTCAAAGATTTTTGCTCTTCCAGCGTATTGTTTGACAATTTTTTCTTTGTCAGGTGCAATCCCCTTGATAAAGCTTTTAATCTCTGAATAGAGGTCTTTATCGTCTACCAGTATGCTATCAAAGCTTTCGTTTAAGACATCTCTGAGGATGGAATTAGCTCGATTCATTTCGCCAATCACCTTGTCTTTTGGCTTGGCTTTCTGAAGTGTCTTTATTCCTTTCTCCCACTTTTCGACTAAATTTCTTAAGTCGACATCTAGTTCTTTTACTTCTTTTCCCTGAGCTACTGTTCGGATGATTACTCCAAACCCTTCTGGTTTAATGGAACTGATCAGTCTGCTGAGTCTTTTTCGTTCAGCAGAATCTGTTATTTTTTTTGAAATGCTTATTGCATTAGAGAATGGTACCATGATTAGGTACCTTCCTGCTATTGACAACTCGCACGAAAGTCGTGGACCTTTTGTAGATATTGGCTCTTTTACGATCTGAACAAGTATTTTCTGACCTTTTGTCAGAACTTGATTCATCTTTCCAAGTTTATTAATGTCAGGCTCAGTCTTGAATTCACCAAGTTTACCACTGTTTCTCTTTTTTGAAAGAACCTGTTTTGTAAACTTATTGAGAGACTGTACCTGAGGACCTAAGTCCAAATAATGAAGAAATGCATCTTTTTCATAGCCAAGGTCAATGAATGCTGCATTGAGACCCTGCACTACTTTTTTGACAGATCCGAGATATATATCTCCTACATTAAATGAGTCGTTCGTTCCGTCTTGATGGAACTCTACAAGCCTTTTATCTTTCAGTAAAGCAATACGACAATCTTCGCGAGTTGAGTCAATGATTAATTCATTACTCATGGCGAATTAGGTATTACTTCTTTTTGTGTCTGTTTTTTCTTAATCTTTTCTTCCTCTTATGAGTAGATATTTTGTGTCTTTTTCTTTTTTTACCACACGGCATAGTTTCTTTCTTTTAAATTTTTAAATGTTTTTACATTCCTTTTAGATAATCCGTCGCCATCATTTTTATGGCTGGGATTGAATCTTTTGTGTTGAGTATCTCTTCCAATAGCGGCTTGGCCTGCGATTGTTGATTTATTTCTATCATCGATACTGCCAGATATAGCTTTGCTTCATGATCTGTAGTATCTAATGATACAAGTTTTTTGAAACGTTCTTTCGCCCGATCAAACTGACCACTTTGGATTGCAAGCAACCCAAGGTTTAAAATGGCCTGACGGTCGTTTTCATTGACCTCCAGTATTTCTCTGAGCATGGAGATCCCGGCCATTGGGTTTTCGCTAACTACCAGTGTCATCGCCAGTTTATTTTTCAACGAAAGATTTGATGGATCTTTCTCCATCAATTGTTTTAAAAGAGTTCTTGCCTTTTGAGCGTACTCTTTCGTTTGTTCCTGGTTTTGAGATCGTTCAAATGCTTTGAAATAAATACTCATCGCATTTTCCGAAGGACCTTCTGCCCAGTTTTCTATTTTTTCTGCTACACTAATTGCACTATCTAAAACACCATAGTCCAAATAGCGATTTGCTAAATAATGCGCAAAGTTAATTTTTTTCTCGAAATCTTCTTCAGACGTTATTTGTGCGCTCAGCCCGGATATTTCTTGTAAGACAGCAGCAGGTATTTCAAGGCTGTGTGTTTCTGTTGGAGCAACTTCCTGAAGCTGATCGTTTTCAACTACAACTGTAGGTAACTGAAACAGTAATACGATCAGTACAATACCGAGCAATGAAAGGATAAGTTGAGATCTGTTCAATTATTTCAATTTACTGCTCTTCTTAACTTTCTCAATGAAAAGTTTTGATGGTTTAAATGTAGGAATGTAGTGTTCATCAATGACTATCGCCGTGTTTTTGGAAATGTTACGCGCAATTTTGCGTGCCCGTTTTTTGTTAATAAAGCTTCCAAATCCACGCACATATACATTCTCACCATTCACCATATTACTTTTGACCACAGAAAAGAATGCTTCTACAGACGCTTGCACGTCTGCTTTATCTATTCCTGTTTTGTCAGCTATTTCGTTTATTACGTCCGCCTTCGTCATCTTTTTGGTTTAGGTGGCAATTTTAAATTAGGTCGGCAAAATTAAATTTGCGACTTCATATAAAAAAAGAAATTTAACCTTTAAGTCATTAAAAATAAGAGATTCTCTGAAAAGCTAATCAATTGGTATACAGAGAGAAAACGAGATTTACCATGGAGAAAAAGCAAAAACCCCTATCAGGTTTGGCTTTCGGAAATCATTCTTCAGCAAACAAGGGTAGAACAAGGCTTGCCATATTATCAACGATTTGTCGCATCTTTTCCTACCGTGAAGGACCTGGCAAGCGCCCCTGAAGCGGACGTACTTCGCCTTTGGCAAGGATTAGGCTACTATTCTCGCGCAAGAAATCTTCATGCCACCTCCAAGATGGTAGTCGACGATTATGGTGGGGTTTTTCCGACTTCCTACGAGGAAATTCTGAAATTGAAGGGTGTAGGACCTTACACTGCAGCGGCAATTGCGTCCATTTGTTTCGACGAACCTAAGCCAGTTGTCGACGGAAATGTGTTTCGGTTTGCCTCCAGGTATTTTCTGATCGAAGAAGATATCGCTAAGAACAAAACCAGAAAGACTTTCGAAAAAGTGTTGGCAGACCAAATTTCTGTGGAACAACCTGGAAATTTTAATCAGGCCATGATGGATTTCGGGTCTACCATTTGTAGCCCTTCACCAAAATGTGACCAGTGTATTTTTAATCTGGAATGCATCTCCAGACAAAAAGGCATCCACCTAACACTTCCTGTAAAATCTAAAAAGCTGAAAATACGAGATAGAAATTTTCATTACCTGGTTTTGCACAGTAAAGATCGCTTCCTGCTCAAGGAAAGAAAAGAAAAAGACATTTGGTATGGCCTGTACGATTTCCTTTTGCTTGAGGGTGACTATGCAGATGAAAACGTACTTCAACACATCAGAGAACACGTTACAGAAGACTTTGTATTTGAAGAAAAGAGTGCGCGAACCAAACACATACTCAGTCATCAGCGTATTTATGCTGTATTTTACCGTATTGAAGTTTCGGACGATTCGCTCGAGAATATTAGAAGGAAAACGGATGCTTCCGTTTATTCAAAACAGGAAATACTAAATTTGCCAAAACCTAAACTAATAGTAAATTACTTAAGTCAAATCGGTATAAAATCATAGCATAAACATGTCAGGAGTAAATAAAGTAATCCTTGTAGGACGATTGGGGAAAGACCCGGAAGTAAGGCATCTGGAAAATGGGGCTACTGTAGCAAACTTTTCAATTGCTACTTCTGAAACGTATAAAGACCGAACTACCGGTGAGAGACGAGAACAAACGGAATGGCACAACATCGTATTGTGGAGAGGGCTGGCCGAGATTGTTGAGAAGTATGTAAAAAAAGGAGACATGATCTACGTAGAGGGTAAACTCCGTACCAGGTCATGGGAGAAAGACGGAATCACCAGGTATACCACTGAAGTAGTGGGTGATAACATGACCATGCTTGGTGGAGGAGGTAATAATGGCAATAGCGGCGGCTCAACTAATTCCTATTCCGGCATGAATCAGGAAAGCAGCTACCAACAGCAACCTGTTTCAGCGCCAAGTACACAGCCTGTAAGTGACGCAACCGACGACCTCCCATTTTAGAACAAAAAGACAGCTTTGGAAACATGTGACGACCCGCTCCCTGCGACTTTAATCCTTTTAGCGAATGCACCCGCTTCATTTTATTTAATTATTGGGTTGGTGCTCGTGTTATTGTTGATTTTATCAGGGCTTATTTCAGGCTCTGAGGTCGCTTTTTTCTCTATATCCAGAGACCAGATGGCTGATTTCAAAAATTCTGAGGATAAAAATGAGCAGAGGATCAGCCGATTGTTACTTAGTCCTAACCGACTGCTGGCTACGATTCTTATTTCCAATAACCTGGTAAATATTTTCGTTATCACCATTTCCACGTATGCGACATGGAAAATAGTCGGAGCTCAAGGCAAAGAAGGGGTAACCATTGCCATACTCACTATTGCCGTCACGGTCGTCATCATTTTTTTTGGGGAGATCATCCCAAAGGTTTACGCTAACCATAACGGGATAGGCTTTGCTAAACGCACCTCGCTGATGCTCTCTGTCGCAGATCGGGTGTTTCAACCTGTCTCCTGGTTTTTAATGGCTATTACTGGCTTGATAGAGCGAAGAATGGTAAAAAAGGGTTATAACCTTTCGGTAGAGGAAATCAATCAGGCGTTGGAGATCTCTGTAGAAAAAGAAGCTGTAACGGAAGAGGAAAAGGGAATACTCAAAGGAATCGTAAATTTTGGGACCCTCTCCGTAAAACAGGTGATGAGGTCCAGAATGGATATTACGGCGATCGACAGCGAAACGGACTTTCACGAATTGATGAATCAGGTAAATAAAACCGGCTTCTCTCGTATTCCTGTTTTTAGTGAAACCATCGATAAAATTGATGGCATTTTATACATCAAAGATTTACTCCCTCACCTGGATAAAGAGGAAAATTTTGACTGGCGGGTATTGCTCAGAGAAGGGTATTTTGTTCCTGAAAGTAAAAAAATCGATGATTTGTTCAAAGACTTTCAGGAAAAGCAGGTACATATGGCGATTGTCGTAGATGAGTACGGGGGCACGTCCGGATTAATCACCATGGAAGACGTAATTGAAGAGATCGTAGGAGAAATCAATGATGAATTTGATGATGACAGCGATATCGGATATCAAAAAATAGACTCCAACACGTATGTGTTTGAAGGGAAAACGTCGCTGAATGATTTTTGTAAGATTATAGATAAAGACGTAGGAATTTTTGATGAAGTAAAGGGAGAAAGTGAGTCGCTGGGAGGGCTTTTGCTTGAAATAAATTCTACCTTACCTCATGCTGGAGAGACCATCACTTATGGTGGATTTGGCTTTAACATTGTAGCGGTAGACCTTCGAAGAATAAAACGAATCAAAGTACATATCAAACCGGAGAAGGAAAACGTTTCTGAATTTAACGATTAATGAAGTACCTATTAATTATCATTTCTGTTGTTTTGTTTTCTTGTGGTTCGGACTACCTCCCCAAGCCAAAAGGATACAACCGGATCATTCTTCCCAAGCAGGAATACATAAGTCTGGCTGATTCCTTTCCCTACCATTTCGAGTACTCTAAAAACGCCAAAATCTTAAAAGACAGTAGCTGGATAGCTGAGCGGTACTGGATCAACTTGTTTTATCCCTACATGGATGCCAACATTCAAATCACTTACAAACCAGTGACAGACTCCATCATACGGGAATACCTAAGTGATTCCTACCGACTTACTTCACAACACAATGTAAAGGCTTATGCCATCGATGAAAGCATCATCGAGCTTCCTAATGGATTGTACGCTTCCTACACGGAGCTGGAAGGAGAAGTGCCCACCCAGGCTCAGTTTCACGTTTCTGATAGTGTAGATCATTTTCTTAGGGGTGCATTGTACTTCAAAACGGCTACAAAAAACGACTCGCTTGCACCTGTAATCTCTCACTTAAAAAAAGACATTGTCCATCTGCTCACCACACTGGAGTGGAAGTAGGCGAGTACAAGATTCTGCCAGGGTAAACCCATCGGAAACTCCTTTCTCCGATCGGTAATCGCTAGCCTGGTGATGTTAGACTTTATTTATCCCTCATGCTATCACTCCGGAAAATCTTGTTTTTTCAGCAAGTTTTCGGACGAAGCTCTTCCTACACTTTTTTTGTTTGCGGCCTGACTGGGTCAGGGATTATTCGGGTTAACTTCGCCTGGTGCACACTTTTTTTGATACCCCGGTCGAGTTTCTAAAAGGAGTAGGTCCGCAGCGAGCAGAACTGTTAAATAAGGAATTGAAAATCTTCTCGTTTGGAGATCTGCTTCAGCATTATCCTTTTCGCCATGAAGATCGAAGTACTTTTTACAAGGTCAGCGAATTGCAGCCAGATTTGCCTTATGTACAAATCATAGGCAAGTTTCGGTCTTTCAAAACAATTGGCATGGGTAGAAAGTCCCGGTTGGTAGGCGTGTTTGGTGACGAAACGGGTTCCATCGAGTTGGTCTGGTTTAAAGGAGTACAGTGGATACAAAAAAGTTTGTCAATAGGGATCAATTACGTTGTTTTTGGAAAAGCCAACCTGTTTAACGGTAAGCTGAACATCGCCCATCCGGAAATAGAGGTACAAACGGAAAAAAACTCAAAAGGCGGGTTTCTCATCCCCGTCTATCACACCACTGAAAAGCTAAAGAAAAAGGGCATAGAGAGTAAGTTTTTCGTGAAGGTGATGAAAGTCTTATTGGTAGAGGCCGTTCATCAGATTCATGAAACGCTTCCAAATTACTTAATTGACCCGTTTCGGCTCATGGATAAAAAAACCGCAGTCGTTACCATGCATTTTCCCAAATCTTCTCAGCAGCTTCTTCAGGCTCAAAACCGAATGAAGTTTGAGGAGCTCTTCTTTGTACAGCTCAGATTGATCAAACTGAAAATTGCACGCACGGATAAGTTTAAAGGGGCTTTGCTCAACAAG
Source organism: Bacteroidota bacterium (assembly GCA_039192005.1). Taxonomy (GTDB): domain Bacteria; phylum Bacteroidota; class Bacteroidia; order Cytophagales; family Cyclobacteriaceae; genus Ekhidna. Next base: position 2,457 of record JBCCXH010000006.1, on the reverse strand, counting down.
AGTGATTTGCTAAATGAGTACTATGAAAAATACCTTCCGTTTGAACTCACCGGAGCCCAAAAACGGGTAATCAAGGAAGTATACGCGGATATCCGATCGGGACAACAGATGAACCGGTTGGTGCAGGGAGACGTGGGCAGCGGCAAAACCATGGTGGCTTTTCTTTCTATACTCATAGCGATTGGCTCCGGTTTTCAGTGTGCGTTTATGGCGCCCACAGAGATACTGGCCGACCAGCATTTCAAAGGGCTGCAAGAGCAGGCCAAACCTTTGGGTTTACATATCGCCAAACTCACCGGATCTACGCCAAACTCCGAACGAAAGCTGATTCATGAGGGCTTACTATCTGGTGTCATCACCTTGTTGGTCGGGACGCACGCACTTCTGGAGGATAAAGTGAAGTTTAAAAACATGGGAATGGCTGTGATTGACGAGCAGCACCGTTTCGGTGTGGCCCAGCGCGCCAAACTCTGGACCAAAACCAAGGAGGTTTATCCACATGTGCTGGTCATGACTGCTACGCCCATCCCTCGCACGTTGGCCATGACCCTTTATGGCGACCTGGATATTTCCGTGATCGATGAGTTGCCGGCAGGAAGAAAGCCGATAAAAACGTCACACTTCAGAGATAGTAAGCGGCTGGAGATGTTTGGGTTTATTGAAAAAGAGATTGCAGCCGGAAGGCAGGCTTATATTGTCTACCCTTTGATTGAGGAGTCTGCTACGCTTGATTACAAAGATTTGATGGACGGATACGAATCCGTAAGTCGAAGGTTTGCCGACCACCAGCTATCCATCGTTCATGGCCGGATGAAAGCAGAGGATAAAGACTTTGAAATGCAGCGGTTCGTTAGGGGAGAAACGAAAATCATGGTGGCGACCACGGTCATCGAAGTTGGGGTCAACGTGCCTAATGCGACGATCATGGTCATCGAAAATGCTGAGCGGTTTGGGTTATCGCAGCTTCACCAATTGAGGGGAAGAGTAGGTAGGGGTGGAGATCAATCTTATTGTGTTTTGATGACTGGAAACAAGCTAAGTAATGAAGGTCGTACCCGTATCCGTACGATGGTGGACACAACGGACGGATTTAAAATAGCTGAGGTGGACCTGAACTTAAGAGGGCCGGGCGATCTGATGGGGACCCGTCAGAGTGGGGACCTTGATTTACTCGTTGCGGATCTAGCAAAAGACGGTGAGATTTTAAAAACTGCGAGAATGGCGGCACAAGACCTATTGAAAGCAGACCCTCAACTGGAAAGCGAACAACACCGGATGATCAAAGCGCATATTGACTCGTTTAACCAGAATGCGGTAAACTGGGGAAGAATTAGTTAAGGAGGTTGATGACTTTTTAATTGTAGATTAACTGGAATATAGGGTTGATTCGAGGCGTGAGAGGCGGAAAGAGTAGGAGCGGAAAGGGAATGTTAACAATAAAACAGGAAAGCCAAAAACCTACTATTGCTAGAAAATGGAATGTGAACTCTGGCGGTTTGCTTAACTTGGGAAAACTTGTTGCTACATCAACTGGACAAAGAACATGAACGCACAATACATTCAACTACTGACCCGGCAGATTGAAAAACTGGAAAATGAAGACTTTGATTTGGAAGCATGGAAAACGGGTAGCGTTGCGGTTGTTCAGCGCATTTTCGGAGAAACGGACCCCCGAGCCAAACAAATAGACCAGCTAAAAATCGACTACAGCAGCTGGGCACTGCGAGACTCTAATGCTCACTACAAACCCATTGAAACGGCTAAGCGGAAAGGGAAAGAAGTCCTCCTCACTGCCATTGAAGAAATAGAACTGTTTGGCGCTTCAAACCAATCTAGCGATATACAGGAGGCAGATGTAGCTAAAGAACTTAAGGAAATGCCTGAAAAAGAGCGTAAAAAACATTTTAATGGCCTGAAAAAGGAGAAACTAGTCGAGTTGTTGATGAAACTAACCGATTAATCAGAAAATTCAGGTGTTATTTATTGGAGTAGGCCTGTCTGTGGAACTAGCGTTTGATTCTATATCATTGTGGATGTTTCATATAATGACCAAGCATGAGGCGTATGCTCTCACTTTATGGATAGCACTAAAGTAGAAGTCTGCCGCGGCAGGCAAGGCGATACTTCCAAAGTTTGTAGAAAGCTGGCAAGCACATGCCTAACACATATTTTTAGTCACTTTCTTTGATTTTGAAAGTTCTCGTTCCGACTTGATTATACCCGTTCAGATACCTCCAAGTGAATCCCGTATCCGTCTTTTGGCGTTTCAGGATTACGTTCTCCAGACCATAGTTTTGCCACACCTGTATTGAAAATGTCGTGTCAGTTGGAGTTAGTCCGAAAATCCCTTTGATAGAATCTTGCTCCTCAATTTCTACATTAACGTGAGTTCGGCACTAAATCTTAGAAAAGTTCAATTGTTTTTTTGTTATTATAGGCCTTAATTGCCGGCTTAAG
>JBCCXH010000005.1:0-35708 GCA_039192005.1 Bacteroidota bacterium | reverse complement strand
GTAAGAGGGGTCGTTGAACCCGGTTTGAAAAGCAATCTGGGTAACATTCATGTCGGAGTTGATAAGTAACCGTTTGACTTTGGAAATGAGGATGTCATCCATGACCGCTTTGGCAGATTTGTACACGATGCTATTCGTGATGTTATTTAACGTACGCGGTGTAATGCACAATTTGTCTGCGTAGTACGATACGCTTTTATGTTGTTGGCAGTGCTGCTCTACCAGTGATTGAAATTCCAGAAACCGGTCAAGGTATCTGGTTTGACCAAATACTTCGTTTTCAGAAGATTTGATGCGGAGAAGTTGAGTGAAAATGATGTGTAATAAACTTCTGATGACCTCTTGGGAAAAATCATCTTTTATGTTGAAGTATTCTTTCTTTATCGCGTCAATGTAAGATTGCAGCTGGGTAAAATGCGAGGAGTTCAATTGCTGCTTAGGAGAAACTAGCTGTTCATTAAAGAGTTGGAATATTTTGGTTGCATTTTTTTGACTTAAATACTGAAGGATGAAATCTTTAGTAAAAACCAATAAGTATCCGTTTGCCTTGCATCGATGAAACTTGTGGATGCCGTCGGCCCCAATCGTAAAGGTGGTACCTCTCTTAAAGGCATAATCCTTAAAATTAATGCTATGTGTTCCTTCACCATCGGTCATGAACATTAAAACAAAAAAGGTCAGTTTGTGATGCTCAAACTGACAATGATCGGTAGGTTGCCTCAACAATACGTCCGAAAACCTGACAATATCAAAAAAAGAACGTGTGTCTTTCTTCTTTTGGAAGTGAATGTTTTTAATCGTTGATGTCATGTGGGTTAATTATACTGGCTAACTAACGTTTTCAACTCCATTAGACCCCACCCTTAAAATGCTTTTTTAACCTGAGCTCAGGTTTTTAGTCCCTCGACAAAATGCAAATAAAAAAATTGCATTTTGTCGAGGGAAAGAAGTCATAAAAAAGTCATTGCTTCAACACCCTGTGCACCTCCTGCTTTTCATTGTCAAAAAAGTTTAAGAGGTATACACCTGATTTTAGTTCGGAAACGTCTATGGTTTTATTTTTTAGCTCTTTTCCAGTTTTTAAAACTTTTCCGTTCAAGTCAGTGATGCGATAGCTAAGTGACTCACGTTGATGTTCCAGGTGTATCGTACCTGTGGCCGGGTTTGGATAGATGTTAATTGCTCCGGTTTTCTCAGGGCCATCCGTTACATTAAGAGGTGTGGCCACCGGCTCTGGCTCCTTGTTAACGACAACTTTCACTTCAAAAGAAGCCTTTATCGCCTGATCTTCCTCAGCAACCAGCGTGATGGTAGCCGTTCCTGTTTTCTCTCCACGTACTACTCCATTATTTATGCTGATAATGCTAGCGTCAGACGTTTCCCAGGTAAGGTTTTTATTGCTGGCATTAAATGGGAAAAACTCGGGAATAACGAAGAGCTGTGATTGCTTAGGTAGTACGACTTCGGATGCTTCCACAGCAACGGATTCTAAAGGTACGTGTACTTTTTCAAGGTCGGGGATGATCGCTGCCGGGATGTCCAGCTTTTTGTCGTCTGCTCCCCGGGCAAAGTTGCTTACGCCCCAAATGTTCTCTTTTTCCCATGCGGACTCGACGCGCCCGTCACCTAATACGATATTGCCAAGTTTTGTTCGAAACCAGTTGGCCAATTTGATGTACTCCTGTTCGTATGCAACATTATTTTGCTCATGCGGATCTACCCTCAGATCGAACAAAGCCAGTTCAGCGTTTTTCCTCGATGTGTTCAAAGGCCACCTTACGGACGTTAGTATGTTCCCTGCTGATGGTTTCCCCCATCCTTTTCGTGCACGCATCGAGAAGGCAAAATCCTTACCTCTGATGTAGGCGCGGTCTCCAACGACCTGGTTCATTTCTCCTATCACATATTCGCGAGCCGGTTTATTGCCGTTCACAACTTCCGCCAGGTCATAACCGTCGAGGTAATCGTATGCTGGTTTGTTGACATTTTCACCCGCTGCAGCAATAAATGTGGGTGCAAAATCAACAAACTCGATGTATTTATTAATAACGGTATTGGCCGGAAACTTAGATGGGTCGGAGGAAGCTACGATAACAGCTGTATGGTTTGATTGCTTGTAGGGAGCAAACTTGGCACTAATCCCTTGCTCTCCCAGGTGCCATCCATGATCTCCGCAGGCCAGCAGGATGAGGTAATCCTGTCCTTGTTTATTGCAATAGTTTTTAAAGGCAGCAATGGATTCACCAATCAAAGAGTCTCCGAATGCGCAGAAAGCGTAGTAATCCCGGATCATTTGCTGTTTTTCCTTATACGTGAATTCATTTACTTTCATGCCGTTGTAGATGTTTTGTAGCTGTTTGGGTAGTTTGGCTACTTCTTCTGTAGAAAAGTCCGGGATTTTATACACCTTGTTTTTGAACTGATCACGAAACGATTGCGGTGGCAACACAGGCGTATGTGGGAAATGGTATCCTAAATGGATGAATTGAGGTTTGGAACTGTTGGGCCCATTCACTTCGTTGCCGTCAAGGGCCATGTATTTTTTGTCGGGATTGTTTAGGTAATTTTTAAATGCCTCTGTGATGTTGGCGTCCAGCGTCATTGATCCTGGCTGCGGACTTACGCCCCCAAGTATCAGGTTTTTGTTGGATCTCGTGTAGGAGCGTAGCACATCGTGATCCCTTTCGAGGGTTTCCCTTGTTAGGGTATCCAATCTGGTGTAGTTCCCGTCTACCCGGTTGATCCAAAAGGACTTCATGGACCCATCGGGATAGTGCCACTCTTCGCTCGTTCCGATCACGCCTCCGTTTTGCCAGGGAGAATTACCATAAAAATCGGTTTTTCCCGCTCTCTGAAGGCCTTTCATATCGACCAGGTTTTGATAAAAACCCGTGGCACCACGTCCTCCTCCTTCGCCTTGCCATCGGAAAATCCGAACGCCCAGTTTTCCAAACCTTGCCGTGTTGTATCCTTTGGAGATCATGACTTCTGGTGTCGTTGGGTCAACAAAATCTGGTCCGTTATGAGAATATTCAAAACCGTATATGCCCGAGTGATGGGGGTATTTTCCGGTAATCATGGAGGCTCTGGAAGGAGCACAGCCAGGAGAGTTGCAATATGCATTGGTAAACAAGACACCTTCTTTGGCAAATTGGTCGATTTTTGGAGACGATACATACCCCAAAGGGCTTCTTCTTTTTCCGGTCACTGCCCGGTTGTAACAGGCAAGTGCATCGGCACGCTGATCATCCGTGATGATCCAGAGGATATTGGGTTTTTGCGCAGGTAAGCGGATAGCTAATAGGAGCGCCAGGGCTAATGGGAAAATCTGTTTCATTGTATTTTAGGTTGTTGAAAAAAATTGTTTGTTATTGTTTCATGGTTATCAGGTCATGGCGAATCATTCGTATTCGAGTTTGATCAATGTCTTTATTTAATGCCTTTTATCGGAGGGGGGTAATGGCATCAGGACGGATGTGTTAATGGTCCTGATGCCATCACGTTTTCCCTATTTTTACTTACTTATTCAACCAGTAATTTGGATATCCATACGCCATCAGATCCCAGGACCTGAATGATGTACGAGCCACTCATCCCCGACACGTCAATGGTACGTTTACCGGATGATATTTTCTTTTCGAACTGCACGCGTCCACTCATATCGAGTAACCTTACCTGTGCTTCTTTTACATGTATCTCAATGGTCACTCTTTTTTTTGCCGGGTTGGGGTAGATATTGATTTCTCCGACTTGATCAGAGACATTCAGGGGGACGTCCGGCTCGTCGGGTACTTCCGGTTTGTTAGGAGCAGCCGTCTGATTGTAGTGTTGCATGGAAATACTGGAAACATGTCCTCCATTGTCGCTAAACGTAATGGTGACCTCATTTTTTTCCTGAATCAATGAATAGGGGACAGGGACCTCCAATACGCCGAAAAATTCGTCCCGGGTGCGTTGATCGTCTCCTCTCCAGTTATCAGGTACCGCTACATTCGTCCCATTTACGGTTACTTTAGGGGTTAAAGACAGCCCATGATCCCTACCCATGCCGATGCGTAGCATGGCTTCTCCAATGGTGGCTTTCGTTATTCCATCAATGTTTACTGAGATGGCAGTATTCGCCTGGATGGGCTGAAGGTACTGATCTGCAAAATGCTTGGTTTCCTCTGAAGTCTGATTTTGCACGATGGTACCATCAAACTCATAGGTGATGATCATGGTGGCTTCCGCTCCAATTTCCACCTTGGAACGGTCTACTAAATCAAATGTGTCCCATATTGGTTCGTTCAGGTCGTTGGCATGGATATGACTAACGAATACGCTGGATAGGCCAAGACCTGCCGTTTCTTCGACAGCTAGTTGCAGGGTTCGATCTTCGGTACTCAAATTGCTGATAAGCACGTAGGCTTTATTACCATCTACGTAGGTATCCGTCAAAATATCCGGGTCCGTAGATCGGGAATCCGCACGAACGCCTTTTAAATCTTTCCAAAACTCATAATATTTAACCAGGTCGGTGTACACCCAGTCTTCTCCGTTTCCTTCAAAGCCCGGCACTTCTTTTTTCTGCCGCATGATCCTGGGTCCGTACGGGATGCCATCTGTCGTACGTCCCCATTCAGCCTTCAGGATCATAAAAGGGATAGCGCCAATCAGCACGTCCTGTCTTTCCAAAAATTGCATGAGCATGGAGTTGTAAGACCGTAGTTGGAACCAGTCACTTTGCTTGTTGTAGTAAACCGCTTCTCTAAGGAAATAGCCAAATTCGGTGATATAAACCGGTTTACGCTGACCGTCCTTGAGGACTGAATAGTGCTCGATCATGTCCATGATCGCTTCGATGTTACTTCCTTTGCGCTTCGTTTGTGGAGATGCCTGGTCTTTGTGTCCATCGTACAGGTGATAGGAGTAGTAGTCCATGTCTTTTCCAGCCACATCGATAAACGTTTTCCAGCGCGTTTCCCAATGCTTAAAATCATTGGCTTCGTAGGCAGGGTGGGCAGCTCCATATCCACCAACCAGTACGTCCGGATGCAATTCTTTTACTCGTTTGGCTACTACGCTATGAAACTCGGATATGTTGGCCGTAGTGGTCCCTAATTGGTTGGCCTTGACAAACGGCTCGTTGAATACTTCCAGGTATTTTGGTTTTCTGGCTCCTGTGGTGCCGCCGGTTCCATAAAACTCCTCAAGGTATCTTGCGTAAAATTCTGCCGATGCTTCGTAGCTGGCATAGGACCAGCCAGATGGGGTATTTTGCCCGTTTGGATAGAGCCGTAGCGGTTGCCCGCCAATCACCATGGGGCCGACACGGTCTTCAAATTGGTGAACGATCGTTTCATCTGCATAGTTGTCTTTTACCGTGGCTCCTCTGCTTTGAATGTTGGCAATATCGGGCCACCCTGCTTTTGCGGGATCTTCTTTTGTTTGCCCATAGTGCCACGTGATGGCTCCGGTACTCCTTCCCAGGTAGACGTCGTTGTCTTTCAAAAAACTTGCCCTTTGCGCTTCGCTATCCCAGTCCGAGTCGTCGACGGAATGGTGTACAATAAAGAACTTACTCCTGTCCAGCTCTGAAACGCCATTGACGGTGTGTTTCATATTCAGGCTGACAAAGACATCCTGCGCCTGAATACGCATCACTGCTACTCCAAAAATTACCAGCAAATAACTTTTCAACTTTCCCATTGTGTATGCATTCTTTCCTTTAATATAACTAATGAATCTTTGATTAATTCAAATTTTTCGAAGGATAACCTCGTTAAAACCATGTAATTTGCCATTATTACAAATGCCTCCCTGATTTGTGATCATTTGCACCCTCACGTGTTTTTAGATTTGGGTGCTGCATGTTCGGTGAGCGTTTCCCTTTCTTTTTTAAAAGATCTTAAATACCTCATTTATTCTGATGTTACTTCAATCTCAGCGCTGTTAAGGCCCCTGGATTTTGCCACCAACTTAATCTTCCCACTTTCTTCTTCCGCATGGATAATGACCAAAGCCAATCCGTTAAATGCTTTCCGCTTGCTGTCCTGAAACGATTCCAGGGAGGTCTGATTTCCATTGTCTACGCCGATGATTTTTCCGGGCCCGGAGAGGGTGAAATGGACTAAGTGATCGGCTCGGGGACAGAGGTTGCCGTCTTTGTCTTCGATTCGGACGGTGAGGTACGAAAGGTCGCTTTTACCTGCGCTGATGGTGCTTCTGTCCGCAGACAGTTTGATTTTAGCAGGTTTTCCTGCCGTCCTGATCTCCTTTTCCTGGACGGCTTTTCCTCCCTTATAGCCAACCACCTTTATGGACCCCGGTTCATAGGGTACCTCCCAGCTTAATTGATAGGGGGAGTCAAACGTCTTGGGTTCATAGCGTAAAAAGTCAACAATGAGCGTGGTTTTGTCTTCACCTTTGGTTTTCCTTCCCATTGATTTTCCATTCACGAAAAGTTCTGCCTCTTCACAGTTGGTAAAGCAGCGAACCGGGATGGTTTCGCCCTCTTTGCCTTTCCAGTTCCAGTGTGGCAGGAGGTGGATCATGGGTTCGTTTGTCCACTGGCTTTGATACATGTAGAACCGGTCCTTGGGAAAGCCTGCCAGGTCTACTGCCCCAAAATAGGAGCTGCGTGAGGGCCAGTCGCTGTTCCAGTGTCCACTGTTGTCGATGTTATCCAGGCCGCCATAGGGGCTGGTTTCTCCTAGGTAATCAAAACCGGTCCAGATGAACTCACCCAATACATGAGGGTTTTCTTTTTGAAAATGAAACTCTACGTCCGGAGGGTAGACCCATGGTGGCCCGACAATGTCGTAACTTGTTACGTGTAGGGACTCGTGTTTTTGGTATTTCTCTACCGGATAATGATACACTCCGCGGCTGCTGGCGACACCGGAGGTTTCGGACCCGTAGAGCGGCACGTCGGGATAGTTTTGTCGGAGTTCCGAATACTTTACGGCTTTGTAATTGGAGCCGGCGATGTCTACCTGCTGCGCCATGTTCCAGTCATAGGCGTTTGCGTACGAATTGAACCCGGCGGTGGTAGGGCGGGAGGTATCAAATGCTTTGCAGGCCGCATTCAGTTTTTTTGCCAGCTTCCAGCCAATTTCTTTTCTCCACTGCTCTTTGATTTCGTTGCCGATGCTCCACATGATCACGGAAGGATGGCTTCTATCCCTGCGAATCATATCGGTCAGGTCTTGTTCCCACCACGCGTGGAAGAACTTGTTGTATCCGTTTTTGACTTTTGCAATTTCCCAGACATCAAACGCTTCATCAATGACCAGCAGCCCCAGTTCGTCGCATACTTCCAGAAATTCTCGTGACGGAGGGTTGTGGCTACAACGAATGGCATTTACTCCCATTTCCTTCATGATTTGAAGCTTTCGTTCGTCTGCTCTTTTGTAGACGGCTGCTCCAAGGGCTCCGTTGTCGTGGTGGAGGTTGACGCCATTGAACCGTACTTTTTTGTCGTTTAGGTAAAAGCCATCCGCATCGTAGGTTATGGACCGAATGCCGAACGTACTTTGGTAGGTATCTAGCACTTGCTCTCCTTCTTTGATGATGGTGACTGCGGAGTAGAGGTAGGGCGTTTTCGTACTCCATCGGTTCGGGTTCCTGATCACGGTGAAAACCCCGGACCAGCCTTTGGTTCCGGCTTCTAGTTCGATTTCATCGGTGTTCGTTGCCACCCTTTTTCCATCGGCATCAAAATATTCGTGACTTACTTGTACCGTTCGGGGTTTATTGGATTTGTTGACGATGGTAGTTTCGTGTTGCACCACCCCTTTATTGGCCGTTGCGGTCGGAGAGGTGAGGTAGGTCCCCCATAAGTCGATGTATACGGGCTCGTCTACTTTCAACCATACGGAGCGGTACAATCCCGCTCCCGGATACCAGCGGGATGAAAAGTCCTCTGGCGTTAACCGGACGGCAATCACGTTTTCCGAGCCATCAAACCTGAGGTATTTTGTGATGTCAAATTCAAAGCCGATGTACCCATAAGGCCGGTTTCCTACTTTTTCGCCATTTATCCAGACGTGAGCGTCATACATGGCCCCTTCAAATTCTATCCGAACGACTTTGTCTTTTGCTGATTCTGGCAGGGTAAATCGCTTGCGATACCAGCCAGTACCGTGGACAGGTAGACCACCCATGCGACTGTCGTACTGGCGGTCGAACGGACCTTCGATGGCCCAGTCATGCGGTAAGTTGAGTTTGCGCCATTTGGAGTCATCAAAGTCCGGGTTTTCGGCGCCTTCGGCGGCTTCGTTGTAAAACAGCCAGTTTTTATTGAAGTTTTCTTCGGAGACGTACTGTGCTTTTACATGATAGGTAGTTATCAGGACAAGCAGGGTACACAACAGGTTTTTCATGGACGTTTTTTTAAGGTTTATTCTGTGTTACTCGTTGGTTAATTATTCCAGTATTTGTCTAGAATCGCTTGAATGTCAGGGTAGCGATCGTCGGTGTCATTCAGTTCTTTTCGTTGTCTTTTGAGTTCTGCTTTTAGTTGCGCTATGATGTCTCGATAAGCCGGGTCGTCGTACCGGTTGTGGAGTTCTTTCGGGTCATTTCTTAGGTCGTAAAACTCCCAGGTATGTGGTGTTTCCAGCTCTTCTCCATGGTAGTTCTTGGCCCAATAGTTCTGCGCATGTTCCGATACTGGCAGGTAGTGTTTGCCATAGTAGAAAATCAATTTGTGATTTTTGGAGCGGACTCCAACGTGTGCCGGGACGTAATGGTGGATGATGTGCATCCAGTACCGATAGTAGGTTGCCTTTCTCCAGTTTTTTTCTTTCTTGTTCCTTAGCGTTCTGGCGAAGCTCTTTCCCTGCATGTATTTAGGAACTTTTCCTCCGGCCAGCGCGATGAGAGTAGGGGCAAAGTCTGTATTGTTGATCAAGAGATCCGTTACGGTATTGGGTTCCGTCATCCCCGGGTAGTGCATGATGAACGGCATGCGCATGGATTCTTCATACATCCATCGTTTGTCCTGAAAGTCGTGCTCTCCCAGCATCATGCCCTGGTCGCTGGTATAAATGATGATGGTGTTGTCCCATAAGCCCTCTTTTTTCAGAAAATGGATCAGGCGACCCATGTTGTCATCTATGCCTTTGACACACCGGAGGTAGTCTTTCATGTAGCGTTGGTATCCCAGGTGGGCGGCTGCGTTACCTTCCAGCGAATCTTCAAATAAAAGCTTGTTGTAATTGATGTATTTGTGTCTGTCTGAAATGGAGGTGCCGATGTAGTTTCGAAGTGAGTCGTTTTTCCCTCGTGTGCCTTCCGATCCCCAATTGGGTTGGTAATACAGGCTGGCAGGCTCAGGAATTTCGGTTTGCGCCAGGAAGTCTGCATAGCGAGGTGCATACTCAAAGTAGCCATGCGGTGCTTTGAAGTGATGCATTAAAAAGAAAGGTTTTGACTTGTCCAGACCTTTTAAATAGTCCATGGACAACTCGGTGATGACGTCGCTGGAGTGCCCTTCACTTTTTACTTTATTGTTGGGCCACTTCCCTTTCCCTTTTTCCAAAAAGGTGGGGTCAACGTACTTTCCCTGACCGGGTAAGACCTTGTAATAATCAAAGTGGACAGGTTCGTTTTTCAGGTGCCATTTGCCAATCATGGCGGTGCTGTAACCGAGTTTCTTTAATTCAATCGGTAAGTATTGTTCGTCTGTGTCCAGCTTATGGTCCAAATCCAGTACGCCATTGGTTTGCGAATACTGACCGGTTATGATGGTTGCCCGGCTAGGGGTACAGATGGAGTTGGTACAGAAAGCGTTTTCGAAGCGGATGCCCTGCTTAGCCAGTTGATCCAGGTTGGGAGTGAGGTTTAAATCCGCCAACCTGCCGCCATATGCGCCGATGGCGTGTGCGGCATGGTCGTCTGACATGATGAAGATGATGTTGGGCTTTTTGGTTTTGGCTTCACCAGCCAGCCAACTTCCGAATATGAGAAGGACAATCACTAATTTCATACTCATTGATCGATGCTTATTCATGGCGCTTATCGATAAACGTCTTTGGGTAAATCGTCACTTTCCGGGGCTCATGGTCCGGGATGAGGTACTTAAATTCATCCTGTATGCCGGCTTCTTTGATGATCTGTTGGGCTTCTTCAGGGAAGTCTTCTTTGATAAATGACCTTGTGTTTTGAATGGAGGTATTCGTCCCGTTGTCCATCACGAGGTTATTCTTTACATAATTGTCCTGAACCAGGTTGTCATGGCAGTGGTCAACCCATAGGTGTAGCCAAATCAAGTTTCCGGGCCGGTTTTTTACGACGTTTCGTTTGATGGTGAGATACGCCGAGCCGTCGTCGGGATAAATGCACCGGGGTCCATGGTAGAGGTAGTTTCCTTCGATCCGTGTATCGGGCTGTTCTCCAAGGGTGTAAATAATGCCTCCATCGTCTAGTGCATGGTGGGTATCGCCTGCTTTATTGAAGCTGATGGCGTTGTTTTTAGCCACGTTTGATGGTGGGATGTTGCTATTACCCCACCACCAGCCCATGGCAATGGCTCCATAGGGCGTGCCGGCAACGTCATTATGCACTATTTGGAGGTCGGCGACAAAGAAGGCGCTAATGCCCTCTACCTGACGAAAGTCCAAACAAACGTTTCGAATGTAGTTGTTGCTGATAAGGTTATTGATGCAAAGGCCTTCAGCGTCCGCTCCATACAACTCGCCATCGCCAATTTTGTAATGTTGTGGGTGACCGACATTTACTGCGTTTCCGAGTAAATCATGGAAAAAATTTCCATTGACTTCACTGTCATGAACGTCATTTACCAGGTTGATGGCACAAGCAGAACTCAAACCCACGAAGCGATTTTTTGTCAACCTTATGCGTGCTGCATTCTCTACATGTACGGTACCGCGTGGTACATGCGTGCTGTTGTATTCGGTAGGGTGCCAGTTTCCATCCGGCAGGTATTTGATGGCCAATCCCAGACTCTGAACGCCGGCAAACGCATGCGATCCTTCAAGCTCCATCAACTGCCAGTGATCGTAGGAAAAGGTGATGCCCTCAAAGCTCAGGTTGCTTACTCGGGAGGAAGTGGACGTCCCTTTGATTTGGATCAAACCGTCAGACAGGGGGGCAATCACCTCTGCTGTTGACAGGTCCTCACCGTCGCTGTAATAGTAGAGTGTTTGGGTGGGTCGGTTAAAGTAAAACTCGCCGGGTGCGTCCAGTAATTCGTAGGCATTTCTCACAACGAATGGCTTGTTGTGCCTGATTTTACCTGCCCAACCCAGGTTTGTGGCGATGGCTCCATAGGGCTGTTGCAGTTTGAGAATGGTCGTTTCTCCTATGTGTTCCGCTGCTCTTACACAAAAGATTTTCTCTGTGAATACATTGCATTGGATGATTTCTACGTCTTCGGCATTTCCGAGTACACCGATGTCTTTGGTTCTGAATTGAATTCCGTCAATGGAAGTGCCTGCTCCAAATGCCCAGGATTCGTTTCCTTTTACCTCAAACGTTCCCCAACCTCCCAGGCCATTTACAGGCTCGTTGGTACCTGCCATCCGCATTCGCTTTCCGTTGACGAACAGTGTGCGTAGCTTGTCACTTCTTTTGAGCGGTGCTTTGTAAAGGTTTCCACTTACTTGCTGCCAACCGGTTACGTTTTCGCCTCCATGAAGTATGGGAACGTCGTTTTCATAGGCTTTATAAATGATGGAATATCCGTTTGTCCCCGAATCCTTCTCTTCAAATAAGAGCGGACGCTTTAGGTAATAGGTACCTCCGTGCAGGTATACCACGATGTCTTCCGTCATGTTCTGATTGACTTTAGCTACTTTTCGTTGAGCAGCTTGTATGGAATTGAAAGGTGACGCTAATGAACCGTTTCCATTTTTGATCGCATGGGGATCCACATGATATGCGATTGCCAGGGCATCAATGACCAGAAGAAAAGAAAGAACCAGTGAAATTCCGGTCTTGATGCATAGGGAAGCCTTGTGTTTTGATTGATTGAGGGTTGGACTCATGGAGTCGTCATTATCTTTTCCTATCCTAAAAAATCGGTTATTTGCCCTCATTTATCTTCAAAAGCTTATCCATGAAATTTTTGTTTTCTAAAAGTGGGTCCTTCTGAGTGACCAGGTAGTCTTGCAGTTTTTTCCCTAGTCGACCAACGACTTCGGCGTATGCTTCCAACCCGTAAAAGTTTTGATTTTCATCGGGGTCCGTTTCTATGTCCAGGAGCCAGGGCTGTGATTTGGAATTATCCAGTATCAGTTTGTATCGTGAATCAAATGCACCTGCCCAACTTCCGAAGCGGCTAAAGGTGATGTCGTCCCATTTTTTCAGCTCCGGGTTTCTGATGATGGGCATGAGGTCCCGGCCTGAAGTTTTGGGACGATCTTCTATCCCTGCCATGGATAAAAAAGTCTCCATCCAGTCGGTTGCGTTGGTAGCTTTTGTTACGACCGTTCCCGCTTTTATGGCTTTTGGGTAACGCACCACAAATGGGATTTTGGCGGACCCTTCCAACGGAGAACCTTTGTTTATTCTGCCGTGTTCGCCCATCATGTCTCCATGATCAGCAGAGAATAGAATGATCGTATTTTCAAGGATGCCGTCTTCTTCAAGCTTCGCAATGATGCGCCCCATGTTATCGTCGATGCATTTGACCATGCCATAGTACTGGACATAGATTTTTTTCAGGAACTGCTCTCCGGTTACTTTTGGGTCTTTTCTTCGCCACCTGGGTTCGTTTTCACTTTTCTCAAAATGGTACGATTCGGGCACTTTGAAATCTGCGTTTGCGTACATGGTATTGTAGGGTTTTCTCACGGAGTTGGGACCATGGGGGTCGGGAAGGCTCACCACGTAAAAGAACGGATGGTCTTTATTGGAGGAAATGAACGCCAGCGTCCGGTCCGTCAGCCAATCGGTAGTAAAGGATTTTTCATCGGCGTTGGAAAGGGAAGCTGACGGGATGCCGTTTTTATTTTTGGTGGCTACATAGGGCGAACCGTCTTTTTCCACCCCCAGCTTTTTCCAATGCCCCCGGTTGAACATGAAGCGGTTGTCATCAAAGCCATAGTTAGGGTTGGGCTGCCAGCCGGGTTTGGCCTCTCCACTTAAATGCCACTTTCCGGCGTACCCGGTGCGGTAGCCATTTTCTTTTAGCACGGTAGCAATGGTGGGATAGTTTACATCCATTACCCGGTCATTCGTCGCAACATTGACGGTATGGGGATACTCTCCCGTAAACATCGATGCCCGGTTGGGAGAGCATACAGGCGAGCTGGCATACATTCTATCGAAGATCGCGCCTTGCGCAGCCAATCGGTCTATGTTAGGCGTTGCTACAACCGGTTCCCCCCACATGAGGGCCTGGTCTTGTGGCAACAAATCTCTGTAACAGCCTAATGTTCGGAAATTATGTTCATCCGTGATGACCCAGAGGATGTTGGGGTGCTTATTTTTCTGTGCCAGTGCGATGTTTCCTAAAACGGAGCATGCGATAGAAAAGGTAAGGATAAGTTTATGGTACATCTCGTTTTTTGTTAGGTAAATTTTGTCTTATAGGTTTCTGACTACTTTTTGAATGATAAAAACAGATGTCCCACCCGGTGGTATCGCCAGGTGGGACGCTTCTGCTCTACTGAACAACCAGCTTTTTAATGACGTTATGAGTTGTTTGAATGAAATAAACACCCTTTTTTAAAGGTGAAAGATTGATGCTTTTTTCTGTTCCGGTTAAATAAATCCTTCCATCAACTCCTCGTATGGTCCACGCATCTGTTTCGCCTAAGATCTCCACGCGATCATTTGCAGGATTCGGAAATAACGTCACCTCTCCCGAACCTCTATCGTGTTGCGTAGCTGATGTTGCATTTGTTATTTCCTCGTTACTTAGTCTGGATGATGTGCCTGGATTTTTCAGGTCAACCGTTACGATGTCCCAGCCACCATTGTGCTTGATGGTGACAGACATCGTCTTGGTCGTGTTGTTCCAATTTTGACTCAACAGTGCATTCGGAGGGCTTACAGATAGGTTCGGTTTGGCCTTACAGTTTACCTGAATGACGGTATTTTCCTTTGGCCAATTAACGGTAAGCTGTCCATTTCTCATGAGGTGTTGATTAAACCGGTGTGAATTGGCCATGATGCGGATACTGTTCCCTCCATTTTTTAGCGACCCCATGATGTAGGTACTGATGTTCAGTTTGCCTTTGATTCGGTTGATGAAGCCTTTACCCAGATTGATGTTGTATGATTGATCAGGAAGACCTGTTCTCGCTTCAATGGAGTTGATGGCAAAAAAGTTGGTACCTGTTCTTGCCACCCACGCCGTACCTGTATGGACAGCCGGATACCTTGCGGAATTAAACCGTCCGGTGACTTTCAAATTGTCAATATCCACTCTGGTTGTTTTCCAGTTATTGGATATTGGCTTTCTGGTTACGATTGGAATCATGTGGTAGCGTCCGCCATCGTCCGGGATCAGGTCGGTAGCTGTTTTCTCAAAGGAAAACTGATTAATCCCGTAGGTGTGCCTGAACAGCGCCTCGTAGTCCTGATAAATGGTCTTAAAATCGTTGACGTTACGTTTTACGTGTTGATCATCCTGTTCAAACTTGATAGCTGTTGGATGTTTGGCTCTCATTTCTTCGCGTGAGGGGATGAGTTTCTCATCAATCAGCTTCTCGAAAAGTTGATAAATGTGATCCCGACGTGCCGAATAACTCCGGGATGGATCGGTCGAGTTGTCGTTGTCTCTGGATACAAATACAGTCGTCCCGCTGGATGCCGCGTAAAGCATCTCTTTTGCTGCTAAAGCGGCCGGCATGTGCGTGTCGGGAATGCTGTTGTTTAACAGTGGGAAGAGTTTTGGGTTTACGTTATTGCCCTTTCGCGTGAAGTAGTTTTCCATCCATAAGCACTTGTTGCCAAGCAACCCGTCTAACCATAAGCCACTCCAGTATGCGTTGTTGATATGATTTGCGTAAATGTTGGTTGTTTTTCGCCCCCAAATGAGGTGTTCCCCATGTTGGACCAAATAGTTATGCTCCACATCGTTAGTGAAAAGAGGCTCATCATGTCTTGCAATCAATGTTTTGTCCGTAAAGTGCGTTGCATTCATAAAGTACCCGCCATGTTTATCCGCCAGTTCCAGCGAGCGGTGATAAAAAAGGTTGGTTTTTCGGTCTCTTCCGTCTCGGGTTCTTTGAAAATCTACCAGGTCTTCGGTCTCGCCGGTAAACGTTCCGATGCAATTGTCATACTTCCTGTAAAACCAGTCCTGCTCAGCGAGTGAGTACTGATGAAAGACCATGGTTTGATAGCCCCAGGATTTTAGTTCATCATACTGTTCCTGGTAGTCATCTATCTGATAGTTATTTATCTTAAACCGATTGCGCCCTTTGGTCCGGTCATTTACCACCACGGCTACGTGTTTCCTCTTTGAAGGACTGAAGTCTTCTCTGGAAAAGCCGTCTTTATGTGGTTTATTGAAGAACTCTTGATCGTTTTCAAAAATGCGAGAAGGCTCTGCATCGCAGATGACGAAGAGGGGATTGGTATTGGAAACGGCGTAACGCATGTTAGCATTCGGGTTTTTATTAACCAAAATGACTTTTCGGGAGGACGTCCATGGGCTGACGTTTCCATTCACATTGCATCGAATCCTCCAATAATACGTACCGGCGGTTAGTACCGCATCAGGTATGTGTTGTGCCGTCCCGTGTTGCATGGCCCAGACATATACAAATTCGTTCAGTACACGGTTCGTTCCATCGGGTTTTTTCGATACTTGTATTTGATAGGAAGTCACTTTTTGTGCGCTAAACTTTTTGGGTTTCCAGTTTCCAAATCTTGAGTTGGTCCCGAAGGTCATGTTATCGATATGTTGTTGAAACTCCGTGTCGGATTCGTTAGGAGCAAACCGAAAAGACAATGCTTCTCGCGTGATCGTCCATCCGTCTCTTGGGGTAATGGCTACTGGTTTTTTAAACGCTTGCGCCAATGTGAGCTGGCTTATCAATATCAGAGATAACACCAATAGGGGTACTTGTTGTTTATTTTTTCTCATGTAACTGTTTTTTGGGTTTTATGTACGTTGTTTATGTTAGATTTTTCATTTTCAAATTTTTTCGAGACGTCTTATGTGTTGGAATGAATCTGGGTAAACAAAGGATGTGCGATGAGGTATGATCCTATTCAGGGGTTTTGATGTGATCTACACTCATCTATGTTCACCTTAATGGGTGAGATGTTGTTCCCTCACCTTTTACTTTTCCAGATAATAAAGGGTAATCATTTTTTGGATGCTTTGAATGCATCTTCAAAAAATGATTACCCGGTTTGGTTCTTAATGGTTCATAGGCTATTTCACGGTTAGTTTTGAATGATACATGGTTTTTCCTTCTCTTACGGTCACGATGTAGATGCCAGGGCTAAAACTGCTGGTATTGATGCTATTTCCGTTCCCGGTATATACTTCTACTCCTGTCAGCGTGGTGATGGTAAATGTTGAAGCCACATCTTTGAAATCAAAAGTTACCTGCTCACCGGAGGTCACCGGATTAGGATATACCTGAAGCAGTCGGTTTTTACTACTATTATCCGCTGATAAAACGGTTTCGTCCTCCGTCTCTTCCTCTTCCTCATTTTCTTCTTCTGTTTCAGTCGGCAGTTCAATGGGGTTATCTGCCTTTTGAACCTGTAAGATTGCGGAGCTGATTTTTCCTCCGGCGTCAGGGAACGTAACTTCTACCTGATTAGCGCCTGAAGCGTTCAAAAGATCGATGGAAAAGGGAATTTCCAACACGCCGAAAAACTGTGACCGGTTCACCTGGTCATTTCCACGAATGATGTCACCGGAGTACGTTACTTTTTCACCATTGATCGTGATTTCAGGAGTCAGGGATAACCCGTGTTCACGTCCCACACCTAGTCGAAGTGTTGCCAGCCCTAAGGGAGCATCAATTGCGCCGAAGGCGAATGAACTGCTTTGGTTAGCTTCAATTGACTGAAGGTAATCTTCCGTGTAATATTTCGTGCTGACTATTTTATTGTCAAAAGAAATGGGCGCATCAAATGTGTACGTTAACACCGCAGTTTCACCGTATTCAAGGCTGATGCTTGCAGGTGCACTATTTGATGTTGTAGTGGTGAGTTGAGGTGTTTTATCTGTAAAGACTTTTAATTGTTTGATGCTCACGCTTTGTAAGCCTTCATTATCCAATAAGTCCAGATTTACTTCCTGTGTATCGTCATTTAAGTTATTCAACATCACGAAAAGCTGATTGCCGTCCACAAAGGCCTGAGTCTGTACGTCAATGACGTTGGATTGTATCCTGACGCGATCTCCTTTCAGGTCTTTCAACATTTCAAAGAAAAACCTGCGCTGAGAAAGTATGATCTGACCACTATTATCTTGTGTCCATAGCGAGGCCTTCGCATAAATAAACGTGGGGTCCGTTCCTCTGTTTGTACTGAAAGGGATCGCCATTATAAAATGATCTGCTCGTTCCATAAAGCTCATCACCATGTGAATTTGAGAACGTACGGCTTGTGAGTTGGTGACATCATCATAATTGGATATCCCACTGTTAGCTACCCAGCCCGGCTGATTAGGGACCAGACGTCCATATTCCGTTACCGCGAGTGGTTTTACTACCCCCAGTTTTTTGAAACTGTAGGCTTCGATGATGTCTAATAGCGCTTCTGAGTTAGATCCTGATCTTCGTCCGCTGGCGTTATTCAAGCCTGATCCGTCGTACAGGTGAATAGAGAAAGCGTCCATGTCTTCTCCTGCAATGTCAATGAATTTTTTGTATCGGTTGTTCCAAAAATCAAAGTTATCTTTTTCAAATTCCGGAAAAGCGGAAGCATAACCCATCACCTGAATATTTTCCAGTTCGGGAGTACCGTGAATGGCCTCTGCCATATGAACGTGGTATTCACACATTTTGGTGATGATGGTTGCTGTTTTTGTGGAGTTAAATCCACCTGGGTAAAAATCCTTTGCTTTCACCATGGGTTCGTTCATGGGTTCAAAATACCTGGCCATATTGGTCCACTCGGTTTTAAATGATTTGACGAGGTACTCAGCTAATCCTTTGCTGTAATCAGTCACATCCGTGATGGAGTAGTCTACGGTTCCGTCCCAAAACAAATGTTGGGGCAATCCACCGGTGATGTAGAACGGATCTACTTCACGAACACCAGAAAAATTGTTTGCTACGGATGAAGGAATGTTTCCATCTTTTATCCGACTCACAGGATTCCAGAAACTTCGGCTACCGATGTAGTCGGGGTGCACGTTGAATTCTGTTTTGAATGACTCAAATTTCGGATCTGCGTCTCTGATGGTGATGTGCGCATTTACGTATTTGGTACGATCCAGTGTCGAAACATCGTTGATAAAGCGCTGTGTCTTATGATCGATGGTGATCACACCTTGTGCATACGAAGTATGCAACAAGAGCACGCAGGCGGTAAGGAAAACAATTCTTTTTAAAGAAATCATATTATTACGTTTTGATAAATTAATGTCTAGTACTGGGTAGACGCTTTTCGTTCATATTAGTGAACCACTCACTTTTTCGTAACATCGAAGGAGCTAAAACATTATCAGATGTCAAAATCATCTCCGTCTTTATTGTGACTACCATCCTGATTTTTCGATGTATACGTCTTAATAAGTGATTACTATAAGCATTTTATCAAATAGATGTTTTGTTTTTTACGATTTATATTGTCTTTTGATGATTATTTAAATGGTTCTAAATTGACCTACTTTTCTACTTTTTTATTTGGAAAAACAGGTCGTTCTATATTGATTGAAATTGAATTTTTAACACAAACAAAGTAACGGGCTGCGCTGTGAGAATATCAAATGAAAGGTCGTCAAAACGGTTAGTTAACGGTGAATTTCACAGTTAAGCCAGAGGGGTAAAATTACCCGGAAGCAGGGGGTATCGACTTTCGGAATGATCCTGGAAAAAGAGAGGAGTAAAAAAGGGTGTTTGAGAAGGTGAAAGGTACGGTCGGTCTCTTTTTTGCTTGAGGGTTTTTAAGGCAGCACGCTTTACGATAACGAGACTCTTTTTCTATTGGGTGTTACTTGCTATTGAGCGATCTTCAGACCGCATAAAGCATCGAAATCATCTGCTACTTTATGACTTTTGATTTGAAAAAGGTATAGCAAAATGTACCTCCTTCGGCAGTTTTTAACAAACCGTCAATACCGTCTTCCATTTCCGCTTTAGCTATGATTTTTGCATTTACCACTTCTTCTTTCACTCCCTGAATCATGGCCGTAAAGGTGTTTTTTATAAACCCCTCTACCATTTCAGGTCTGGAAGCATCCACGTATACCTGTCTGGGATCTACCTGAACTGTGGTAAAACCTGTCTCTTTGAGTAATGGGAATAATTGTCGTCCTATGTTGGCATTGCCGCCATTTTTTGCCTGTAACTCTACTTGAGCCTGGATGGCTTTTCTCGCTGCTTTACTTTCCGGAAAGAAATAAGTGGAGCCATGATCGCCCTCTATTGCCGTCAATGTGCCACCTTTTTTTAAGACGCGCTTCATTTCCAAAAGTGCTTTGACCGGATTCGAGAGGTGTTCGAGTACGAAACAAACGAAAACGTGATCGAATGAATCATCATCGAACGGGAGGTCGTATACATCTGCCTGATGAAACGTTACGTTTTTGACTCCCAGTGTATGGATCGCCTTTTGGGCTTTGGTCAAAGAACTTTCAGAAAGGTCAATGGAAGTGAATTTTGTTTCTGGATTTTTCGTGCTTATGATGCCGGTTTGGGCACCCACTCCACAGCCTACCTCCAAGACGTTCGAGTTTTTATCCCAGATGGAATCATAGTGGAGGAGTTCTGACATCGTTCTTGCCTGATCATCTAGTCGCCTACTTTCGAACTCCGAATATCCATGAATGTACTTTTTTAATTGATGTTGGCTGATTTCCCTGACTTTCTTTTCGAGCGTTTCCAGTTGACTCAACAGTGCTGAACCAGCATCCCGGAGCTCTTTGCCTTCCGGGGTAAAGTGGAGTTGGTTCTTATCCCGATGAAAAATTTTGACATCAAGTCTGGATTCCAGCTCTTTGAG
The DNA here is from genome assembly GCA_039192005.1 of Bacteroidota bacterium. Lineage (GTDB taxonomy): Bacteria > Bacteroidota > Bacteroidia > Cytophagales > Cyclobacteriaceae > Ekhidna. Next base: position 15,617 of record JBCCXH010000005.1, on the reverse strand, counting down.
TTGATGACTAAGAGCAGATTGTGTTAAACATAATTTGTCTGCTGCTTTGTTCAACGATCCAACTTTTGATACTGCATCGATCAGACGCAAATGTTTTACTTCAATCATAACTTTTTATTTTCCATTCGAAATTATCCGAATAGCGATTAAGTATCGTATAACGAATGATGAATTGAAATACTAACCGTTATGAGGTTATTTTATACCCTTTTAACTGTAGCCATCATAAGCGAAAGTGAGTGCGTCCAATTGACGAGTAAAGCTGCTTAGTTTTGTTACGTGTCATGTTCAGGGTTTCACATCCCACCCATTCCTATCCTGAGTGGGATGCGAAGCAACCATGCTAAAAACCAGTCTTTATCACCTTTACTAAGAATAAGAAATGGATTTTTTGCAGCAATGACTTTATTTCAGCGGCTTATCTGCTTTCTGTACCTGTAAAATCGCCGAACTGATCTTTCCGCCTGAGTCAGGGAATGTGACTTCAACGGTATTTGAATCTTTTTCATTCAAAAGGTCTATGGAAAACGGGATCTCCAATACGCCAAAGAACTGTGACCGGTTTACCTGATCGTTTCCACGTATGATGTCTCCTTCAATGGCTATTTTTTTACCATTGATCATCACCTCAGGTGTAAGCGATAACCCATGATCGCGCCCTACACCTAAGCGTAAGGTTGCCATACCTGAGCCGGTGTCCGCAGGATCGAAAATGAATGAGCTGGACTGATTGGCTTCGATCGATTGGAGGAAATCGTTGGTGTAGTATTTTTTACTTACGATTTTATTGGTGAAAGAAATGGGAGATTTGAAGTTGTAGGTCAAAACGGCTGTTTCTCCATATTCCAGGCTGATGTTTTCAGGGGCAGTATTTACTGAAGTATTACTTAGTTCAGGTACTTTGTCAACGTATACCTTGAGGCGTTTGATGTCCACACTTTTTAAGCCTTTTTGGTCCAATAACTGCAGGTTCATTTCCTGAGTATCGTCATTTAGATTATTTAGCATAACGTAAAGTTGCTTACCGTCTACAAACGCCTGGGTTTGAATGTCTACGTTGTCTGAATGTATTCGTATTCGCTCCCCTTTAAGGTCTTTTAGCATTTCATAAAAATATTTACGCATACTAAGTTCCACTTTCCCTTGTTCGTTTTTGGTCCACAAAGTGGCTTTTGCATAGATGAAGGTGTTATCTTCTCTTCTGTTGGTACTGAATGGGATGGACATGACAAAGTGATCTGCTCGTTCCATAAAGTTCATGACCAAATGAATTTGTGACCGTACAGCCTGGGAGTTGGTCACCGGGTCGTAGTTGGGTATGCCCGCATTGCGTTTCCAGTTGGGCTGGTTTGGAACGAGACGACCGTACTCGGTAACGGCTAGCGGTTTGACGACGCCTAGCTTTTTGTAACTGTACGCTTCGATAATGTCTAAAAGTGCCTCTGAGTTTGAGCCCGATCTACGTCCACCGGCGTTATTCAGTCCCTTTCCGTCGTATAAATGGATGGAAAAAATATCGACATCTTCACCTGCGACGTCAATGAACTTTTTATACCGGTTGTTCCAAAATTTGAAATTATTTTTTTCGAATTCAGGATAGGCAGATGCATAGCCCATGACCTGGATGTTTTTCAGTTCCGGGGTGTTGTGAATGGCTTGTGCCATGTCCTTATGGTACTCACATATTTTGGTGATGACTTTATTGGTTTTCTCTATCTTATTGCCCGGATAAAAGTCCTTGGCATGCACCATGGGTTCATTCATCGGCTCGAAATACCGGGTGACGTTGTCCCAGTCTTTGGCAAGTGATTGCGCCAGGTAGACTGACAGGTCTTTGCTGTATTCGGAAACGTCTGCTTCTGAATAATCTACGGTTTTGTCATAGAACAAATGTTTGGGGACACCGCTTGTGACGTAAAAGGGGTCGACTTTGCGCACGTCGGAATACTTACTTTTTACTTTGGGTATGTTCCCGTTTTTCACCTTGCTAACAGGATTCCAAAAACTCCTGCTGCCGATGTAATCCGGGTGTACGTTGTATTCTTTTTTGAACGCATCAAATACCGGATCTTCATTTCGAATGGTGATGTGTGCGTTGACGTATTTGGTTCGGTCCAATGTAGAGACGTCATTAATAAAGCGTTGTGTTTTATGATCGATCGTGATCAGATTTTGAGCAAAGGATGCCTGCAGTACAAATACGCACAAGATCGTTGTGAAAAACCTTAATTTACTGTTCATCTCCATTTTAAAAATTTTCGTTTGTTTTCGCTTAGTACACCCATACCTCGTTCACTCAGAGGTATGGATGTGCTAGTTAAAGCCTAATTAAAGAAGTTTATCATTAATCGACGACTAATTTCTCAACTTTTACACTATTGGAGGTACGCATACGGAGTAGGTACATCCCGGGCCTCAATCCGGAGGTTTTCAATTGGACGTTACCCGGTGTAGGAGAGGTGGTTTTTCGAATGAGTTCACCTTGTAAATTGATGATTTCGATGGTTACGTTTTCTTCGTCCTTGCGTTCGATGCGAACCGTTTCCCCTTGGGTTACCACGTTAGGGTATATTTTTAAGCGGGTATCTGCGACTCTTGCATTTGCAGTGCTTGCTCCCACCGGGACGAACTTCCATTGTGTCCATGCGCCGCTGTAACTGGTAGGCCGCTGTACGAGGCGACTGTAGGTGTCTTCCGTTTCCGGCCTGAAATACATCTCGGTCCCTTTATTCTGCAGGTAGAAATACCCGTCGGATGTCGGGACCTGCTGCCATCTGGTATAGCCTCCATTGAAGTCCGTTGGGCGCTGTACGATCGTACTTCCATCCACCTGGCCATCGTCCAATGGTCTAAAATACATATTGGTTGCTACGTTTCTCAAGTGAAAAAATCCATCTCCTGTTGTGACTGCTTCCCACCTGGTAGGGTTCCCTGACCAGCTTTCCGGTACCAATTCCAGCGGGTTCCCACTTAGGTTTTCCCCGACGCTTCTGATTTTTTTACCCGTTGCTCGGTTGACGATGAAAAATTGCCCATTGGGTATGTTTTGCTCTGAAGAGGAGGGGTAAGGCTCCTCGGTTTGACTGTAATGTTGCATTGAAATGCTGGAAACGTGTCCTCCATTATCGGTAAATGTAAGATTGATTTCATTGTTTTCTCTGATCAACGAATAGGGGACCGGTATTTCCAATACGCCAAAAAACTTACCCCTGGTGAGCTGGTCATCTCCCTTCCAGTTGAGAGGTACGGGGACACTGGCACCGTTTACGAGCAGGGTAGGGGTCAATGACAACCCATGGTCCCTACCCATCCCAATCCGTAGTACCGCCTCGCCGATGGATGCTTTTTGTACTCCGTTGATGTTTACCCTTATGGGTGTATTGGCACTGATGGGTTGCAGGTATTGGTCGGCAAAGTATTTCGTCTCTTCTGAGGTCTCACTTTGATTAATGTTTGCATTGTATTCATAGGTAAGGATCAGGGTAGCTTCTGCTCCAATCTGCACTTGTGAGCGATTGGTCAAATTAAACTGGTCCCATACGGCTTCGTTTTGCGCATTGCCACGTAAGTGACTAACGGATACCCTGGATAGGTTCAGGCCTCCCTTTTCGTTCACATCAAGTTGCAGCGTCCTGCCTTCCTTACTCAGGTTGCTGATGAGGACGTATGCTTTGTTTCCGTCTACGTAAGCATCTGTCAAAATATCGGCATCATCAGATCGTGACTCTGCTCTCACTCCTTTTAAATCTTTCCAGAACTGGTAGTACTTCACCAGGTCGGTGTAGACCCAGTCTTCTCCATTTCCTACAAATCCGGGAACTTCCTTTTTTTGTCTCATCAACCTCGGACCATAAGGGATGCCGTCCGCGTTTCGTCCCCATTCCGCTTTCAAAATCATAAAGGGAATCGCTCCAATCATCACATCTTGCCTTTCCATGAACTGCATCAACATGGAGTTGTAGGACCTTAACTGAAACCAGTCGCTTTGCTTGTTGTAATACACCGCTTCCCGAAGGAAGTAACCGTACTCTGTGATGTAGACCGGCTTGCGTTGGCCATCTTTTAAGACGGAGTAATGCTCGATCATGTCCATGATGGCTTCGATGTTGCTGCCTTTGCGTTGCGTTTGCGGGGAGCCCTGATCCCTGTGCCCATCGTACAGGTGGTAGGAGTAATAGTCCATGTCATCTCCGGCAACGTCGATGAACGTCTTCCACCTCGTTTCCCAATGCCTGAAGTTATTCACCTCGTAAGCAGGGTAGGCGGCACCGTAACCTCCAACCAGCACATCGGGATTTAGCTCCTTGACACGCCGGGCCACCACACTGTGTAGCTGAGAGATGTTTTCTGTCGTCGTTCCCAGCTGACCTGCTTTGACAAAAGGCTCGTTAAACACTTCAAGGTATCTCGGCTTTTTTGCTCCACCAGTACCTCCGGAACCATAGAACTCCTTAAAGTAGTGGGCATAAAACTCGGCTACGGCCTCATAGTCTGCGTATGCCCAGCCTTTGCGTGTTAGCTGACCATTCGGGTACATTTTCAAAGGCTGCCCACCAATGACCATCGGGCCGGACCTTCCTTCAAACTCATGAGATGTCACATCTCCGGCATAGGCGTTTCTTTCCGTTGCTCCTCTACTTTGAATACTCGCTATACTGGGCCACCCCGGTTTTGCCGGGTCTTCATCGGTCTGGCCAAAGTGCCAGGTGATGCCGCCCGTGCTTCGGCCAAGGTAGACATCGTTGTCTTCAAGAAAACGCTTTCTTTGTACCTCACTGTCCCAATCCGAGTCATCGACTGCATGATGGACAATAAAAAACTTATCTCGATCAAGCTCTGACACACCGTTGACGCTGTGTTTCATGTTGAGGTTGACCTGAACATCCTGAGCGGATGCAATGCTTGAAAACAGTAATAAAATAGCGGATAGGTAATGCCTTATGGCATTAACTGACTTAACAAATGGGTTCATAATTTTTAGGTTATTGTTTAATTGAATTGTTTATTACATCGTTGGAATTTATTTACCGTACATCTTTTGTTTCGATCAGAGGATCATGCTGTCAGATGAAAGAGGGGTATTCAATGAACCTCATTTGTTTCATATGATGTACACTCGTTATGCTATCACTCCGGAAAATCTTGTTTTTCAGCAAGTTTTCGAATGAAGCTCTTACTAAATTTTTTTTGTTTAAACCTGACTGCGTCAGGTATAATATACACTAAAAAGACGTGCTTTCCTTTTCTCTCTTCGTTTTTGAATTGGTTTCACTTTCTGCTTAAAGGGTATAATTTTGAAATTGATAGACGTAACTCATCGCCTGACGTTCCATAGATCTCAAAGAATCTGGAAATGCCGCCGCTGTTTTCCCGCTATCCAAAACATTGCATTCCAACTACCTCTTATATCAAATCTGTTTTGCTTTACAATTGTTGGGTTATCCGCTTCAAATTTTCTTTTGAAAGAAGTGGCCCACTTGTCCAACAATGGAATTTCATGCGCCACACTAAAACAGGACAGTTAGGGGCTGAGAAAGCCATGAGGGTGTTTAGACCGAAAAATTCGGGTGTTATTCATTGAGAATATGTAACTCGCTGAATATGAGCCGCAGTGGAGCTGGTAATTGATTTTGAATGGTATCAAGAAGCGTTCCGTTCCAAGTCGGCCGTTCCTAATGCTATTAACTTAAGCAGGTTTTCTTTCTTCCTCTCCCTGTCCCTCTCAACGAGAGGGAAACATAAGAGAGCTTAAGTTAATAGCATTGCGGCGGTTCCACGTCGGCCGCTCTACGTCGGCCCAAATTTGCCGTAGTGGAACGTGGGGAATGGTATTCGTGGCGGTTTAGAATCAAACACCAGTTCCACAATAAAAGAGTCCCGAATCTTTCAGGTTAATCTTTTATGACAACAGATGCTTTTCTCCTAATGTCGCTTGAGGAGCTTCCTATCCAAATTTCGAATTCGCCTTTTTCCAACACCCATCGGTTCTTTTCTTCGCTGAAATAGGAAAATGCATCCTCGTTGAGTACAAAATCAACCTTCTTGGTTTCCCCTGGGGAGAGGGCTATTTTACGGAATGCCTTCAGTTCCTTTTCCGGCCTTTCCACAGATGATTTCACATCTCGTACGTAGAGTTGGACGATTTCTTTTCCTGAGACATCCCCAACGTTTGTTATAGGGATGGAGATGTTCACAGGTTTCCCGGCTTTTCCTTCTTTTGCTATTTTGATTGCACCGTACTCAAACGAAGTGTAACTAAGCCCATGTCCAAATGGAAACGCAGGGTCCAGGTTATGCTTATCGAAATACCGATAACCAACGAAAATGCCTTCATCGTAAGAGATGCTTTCCTGATCGGAATACCAGCTTTCGGGAAATTGTGATACCGATTTGGGGATAGACACGGAGAGTTTGCCTGAGGGATTAACATCTCCAAACACGATGCTACCTAATGCATGTCCTCCTTCTTGTCCCGGAAAGCCAGCATAAATAATGGCGGAGACGTCTTCTTTCCATTTCTCACAGACTACTCCGGAAGTGTAGGTAACAACCAGTACGTTTTTATTGGCTGCGGCCACTTCTTTTATTAATTGCTCTTGCGCAGCCGAAAGGGCGAGGCTTTCCGATCTGTTCAACTTTTCATCGCGATCGGTTGCTTCTTTTTCAATGCTACCTGAAGTGCCTACGGTCATAACGACCACATCTGATTCCCTTGCCAGTTGCACTGCTTTTGAGAGGTATTCATCGTTGCCGTAATCCCAAAGTAGCCGGCACTGGTTGCGAGGAGTTGATTTTTGAAACTGAACCTTTACCTCGTGTTTTCCCTGCTCAAGGTAGATGGAGCCCATCGCAAACCTGTCCCAACCGACGTCCGGCTTCTCTTTATTCAACACCAGCTTGCCATTGATGAATAACTTTGCCACTCCTTGTACATTTAGCTCAAATGTATACGTTCGGCTTGTTGGTGCGTTCAGTTTTCCTGTCCACTCCACAGAAAAGCCCTCTTTGGAACCATTTTGTTTGTCATTGCCCTGTTAAATGATATCCGGCGTTTTGTGCCATGTAAAGTTGATGTGCTTATCCACTTTTAGTTGAGACTTGCCTTTTAGGCTATTATTTGGGTAGTACCTCGCTTGCAGGCCTTGTTTACCATCAGAAGTTGAGAAAAACTCAGGCTGAATGATCGTACATCCATGGTCTCCGTAACATCCTGGCTCAAATGCGACCTTTATGTCTTTCGATGCTTTTTTGATCCCGGCGTACGGAGTGATCATGTTATCTGCGGCCGGGGCGATGGAAGCACTTCCGCCTCCTTGCAATAATTGGTAGCTCTTGGTTCCATTGCGAAAATGAGTGCCATATGCTCCATTGGGGCCTATTACGGCGATGCTTCTGACCTTGCTTCTATCCAATGGAAGGAAGTGATCCTTGTTTTTGAGTAATACGATGGACTCTTCGGCCATTTTTCTAGCGAGTGCCACGGCATGGGGAGTAGCTATTTCATCTGGTTTAATTTCAGGTTTCCCGTCCATGACCCCCGTAAAATAAGATACGTAAAGGATGCGCCTAACCATTTCATTGATGTCTGATTCTGTTATCTCTCCCTGGTTAATTGCTTTCAAAACCTTAGCAGGGGTCAGGGTCTTTGGACGGGGCATTTCTAAATCTGTTCCTGCTTTGATCATAGCGATCGGGTCATCGGCTGAACCCGACCAGTCTGTCATGACAATGCCTTTGAAGCCCCATTCATCTTTCAGGATGTCCTGTATCAAATGCTTGTTTGCTGATGCGTGGTTGCCATTGATGGTATTGTATCCGGTCATCACCCCAAGCACTCCGCCATCAATCACTGCGCGTTTATATCCGGGAAGGTAGATCTCACGCAAGGCCCTTTCTCCGACCTGAACGTCAATGTAGTTTCTTTCACGCTCCTGATTATTACATATGTAATGCTTCATGATGGCGAAGTTGCCCTGGGATTGAATGCCTTTGATGTAGGAGGTCGCCATTTGGCCATTTAGGTAAGGGTCCTCTGTGAAATATTCCATGCTTCGGCCTCCACGCAAATCGCGGATAATATTCATCGCCGGGCCGGCATTTGATTGCCCACCTGCGGCTTTCAACTCTTTACTCATGGACGTGGTCACTTCTTGTATCAACTCCGGATTCCATGTGCATGCCATGTTAATTGAAGAGGGGTAATAGACGCCGTTTTTTCTGGTATACCGGAGTGCGCCTATCCCGTACGGACCGTGATAAATTTTAAAGGGAGCTATGCCAAGCCTTTTATTTCCTTTGGGGCCGTCCCACTTCCCCGGGCCGTGACTCCCCATGCGCATTCCACTGATGTACTCGACTTTCTCCTCCAAACTCATTTGTTTGAGTACGCCCTCAACGCGACGGTTAATGTCTGCTGCGATCTTCTGTTCGGGAGCTGATTGAGAAAAAGCCATTAGGCTCCATGCCATCCCCAGTAGCGTGATGATTCGTTTTTTCATCTTGTTTATGCGACCGATTAATGCATGCTCATTATTGATTCCTTTTGTTTCCATTCTTTTTTGATCGGGTCATTTTGTAGTTTGGGGCCAATGGTGGATCGTCCGTTATTGATGTATTGTTTTATCGTTTCTGTTAAGTCTTTGACGATCTCCGGATGGTCCTTATAGCTATTATGCATTTGGCCGGGATCATTTTTGATGTTGTATAGCGCGATCGGCTCATCCATGATTTCCGGTGTGTTGACGATGTATTTTCGGTCATTTCCTCCTGAGCCTGGATGGAGTAGGAGTACCCAATCACCTTTTCGAATCGCAAATTTCCCCTGACTTGAATGATGGACGGTTGCTTCTCGTATTTGCTGGTTACCTGCGACACCTAAAAGTGCCGGAAGCATGTTGTAACTGTCTTCTCCAACATGATCGGGGACATTGATTTTGGCAATGGCTGAAAAAGTACTGAAAAGATCGGTGAGGCACAGCACTTGGTGAGAGGTCGTTCCCGGAGTGATTTTTTGTGGCCATTTGGCAAAGAAAGGGACTCGGTGGCCTCCTTCCCAATTGTCTCGCTTACACCCTCTTAATATTCCGGCGCTGTAGTGGTTATGTTCTTTTTTACGGTTAATCATGGATGTTTCAGGACCATTGTCACTGGTGATGATCAGTAGTGTACTTTCTTCTACCTTGTTTTCTTTTAAGGTTTTCATTACCTCCGCGACTACCCACTCTGTTTCAATCACATAATCACCATAAGGGCCAATGGTACTCGAGTTTTTAAAGGGTTCGGCCACAGCCAGTGGGGTGTGTGGAGAAGGGAGTGGAAGGTAAAGAAAGAAAGGTTCTTTTTTGGATGAATAGTCTTTTATGACATTTCTGGCCTTTTCGGTTATTTGGAGGAGGAAGTCTTCGGGTGCTAGTGAAACATCGGAAAGTCCCATGCGCCCAAACCCGTCTTCTCGCTTGACGGTCGGAATATTGGTCATCTCATCGTTTTCTATGAAAGCGTAGGGCGGCATATCTAAGGAAGCGGAGATCCCATAGAAGTAGTCAAAGCCTAATGAAGTAGGACCATTTTTGATTTTTTTTGAAAAATCTACTTTATCTCCACCATAAACCTTTTCTTTAAAACCCTTGATCGGGCTTTCGCCTTTTTTCAGTGGCCAATCCAGCCCCAGGTGCCATTTGCCAATACAAGCAGTCATGTATCCTGCTTTTTTTAGCATGGTGGCTACTGTCCACCGGTCGGTTTTGATCAGTGGTGGGCTGTATCCCCACAAAACACCGTTTTTTAAGTACGTTCTCCACGCGTACCTTCCCGTCAGTAACCCATAGCGACTGGGGGTACACACAGAAGAGGAGGTATGTGCATCTGTGAACGTGACCCCCTGCTCAGCAACCTGATCAATCGCTGGTGTCTGAATCTTGGATTCGCTGTTCAGGCAACTTACGTCACCATACCCCAGGTCGTCGGCAAAAATCAATACAATATTGGGAGGCTTCGTTGCTTCTTGAGCGAAAGAACAAAAAAGTATGAGCGAAAGTGAAACGGTAAGGGGGTTGCGTAGCATGGGGTAGCTGTTAATGTTTTGTTTAGTTCCGTTTATACACTTCCAATTTAGGTTCAATTTCCTCAATTAGGTTTTAAAACCATAAACTGGCCAACATAAAAATAAGCGTCTTTAGCAACTTCTTTTACCGTGAAGGTCGCGGTATGTTTCCCCTCATCCTGATCTTTCAAATAGTAAACACGGCTGGCAGTATGCCCACGGTATTTTTTGCTGCCATCGATTTTGAAAGATTGTGCATTTTTACCATCAACAAGGACTTCTATAACCGTACCACCTCCATGTGGAATGGTGGTAAATCCAAGGTGTGGACCGTCCCATGTCACGGTAAATGACGCTCCTACTTTGTCCGTTCTAATGACCTCTTTGCCTAGCATGTGCCCGGCCCTGAATTTATTTTTGGGATAAAACGTGTCGCTGTCCGGGTCGACCAACTCCCAACCATTGCTACGAGTTACAGATGAAAGCGGCTGGAAACGCGCGTTGCTGTAATGATTTTCATGTAAAGGAGGTATTTCTTTATATGGCTGTTTTCCTACATGATGCGTAGACAATTTGACAAAGGAGCGAGCAATGATATCACGGTATAGTTCATGTCCTTCATCGGTTGGATGACACCGATCTTTTGTGAACCAAAGTTTCCCTTCTTCTCTTTTTTGCACATTAAATGAAAGTACTCCTTTCTCTAGTTGCCCGATGACTTCAGGAGCATAATCAATGGATGGAATGCCATAATGGTTGGCTATTTGCTCCATTTTAGTGCCGTACCACGTTTGTTTTCCCTGAGCTAAGGTTTCGATCATCCATTCACCAAGTGTGTATACAAAACAAATGTCTGTTTCAGGGTTGGCTGCTTTTGTTCTGCGAACGATGCCTTCGATGGCTCGCTCGGGTTTATTGCCACCACTGTTGACACGATATTCTACAAATAATAAGTCTGGTTGGTATTGTAAAACGTATTCGTCCAATCGACAGGCCCCAAAATCGGAATTGGTTCCTCCTATGGCAGCATTGATCTGTTTAAATGTTACCTGAGGATATTGTTTTTCCAGCCACTCAAAGCTTTTAGTGCGCCAGCCGTTTGCTTTTGTGATGCTTCCTCCCAGGTAGGCTACTTTAACTTCTTTTTTCGATGCTAGTTTGCGAAAGAAATTAGGCAGGCCATTGCGTATGCGCAGCTCCTGTATCGTAGTTGGGTCAGGGGAATGACCGTGAGTAACGTGTAAAAAGGAAAGGCTTAGACTAAACAGGAATAAGACGAGCTTATTATCTGGGATACTGTTTCTTTTTGGTAACGGTTGTTCCTTATGTCGTTCCACAATCTATTTGTTTAATCTAATGGGTAATCTTGAAGCTTTTTCTTTATCAGAAACCTGATATCTGCTCGGAAATCACCTTCAATTCAACTATTTCAGTTTAGTGTTTTCTCAATGACCTCTCCTTCAAAAACCAGGGAGTGTTTAAGACCTTTTCCGATGACCTCGATCGTGAACTTTTGCGGGTTTTTTTGAAAGTTAATGAGTCGGTCGTTTCCCTTTTTCAAAGTGACCTGATGGTCCTTTTCAGCGTAAGAAACAATGAGTTCTGAATACTCACCTTTTTCATAACCATACGATTTGTAATCATCGTAGTACAAGGTGTAGGAAGCGTCTTTTCCCGGGTAGATTCTCAGGGTAACAGGCTCATTGGTTTCTTCGTCTACGTGTTGAAGTTTAGGTCCCCAGGGCAGTATCGTTCCTTCTTTTACATACATGGGAATGCTGTTTAGCGGAGCGGGGGCAACGATTTGTTTGCCTCCTTCTATTTTTTCACTCGTCTGGAAATCATACCAATTCCCCTCAGGAAGGTACAGCGAGCGCTCACGTGCCTGATAGGTGGTCACCGGGCAAATCATGAGCGACTGGCCAAACATGAATTGGTCATGGATGTTCCAGGTGTTTTTGTCCTCGGGGAAATAATACGTGAGCGGGCTCATCAACAGCTTTCCGTTTTTTGTCACCTCCCACGCTTCGGAATAGATGTAAGGCATGAGTTGGTAGCGGATGTCGATGAATTTACGGGCGATGTTTTCAAACTCCTGACCAAAGTTCCAGATCTCTGTTTCGGTCTTAAATCCATGAATACGGAATAGCGGAGTGAACGTCCCGTATTGAAACCATCGGGTCAATAGCTCCCGGTATTTTGGGTTGGTGTATTGATCCAGGTAGTCCCTGTTTTTTCCCGGTTTTCCACGAAAAAAACCACCTATGTCAGTCGTCCAATAGGGGAGGCCGGTCATGGTGAAATTCAATCCAGCGGGGATTTGCTCGGCAAACTGTTCCCAGGAACCATCCACATCGCCCGACCATACACAGTTTCCGTACCGCTGCTGTCCGGCAAAGGCAGATCGGGTGAAATTAAATACCCTTTCACTAGGAAATTCCTTTCTTCTCCCTTCATACATGGCTTTTGTTACCAGCAACGCATAGGTATTGGCAAGTTCTCGGAACGCTCCTGCCGGTGTTTCATAACGAGGGTTGGGGTGCTGGGTAGGTTCGCTGCCGTCCAGCCAGATGGACTTCACGCCGAAGCTAAACATGCTGTCGCTCAGCATTTGGTAGTATTTCGCATGGGTTGTGCTGTCGTAGAAGTCGATGAACCCCGTGGGTTTCAGTTTGTAGTCTTCCAAATCGTACCGTTCGGTCAGGGGCCGGTTATAAACGGTTGGCCAGACGGACACCAATAGGTTATAATTCATTTCGGTGAGCTCATCTATCATTTGTTTGGGGTCCGGAAACCTCGACCGATCCCATTCCGGCCCTTTCGTTCCTTTGGGCCAATAGTTCCAGTCTTGTACGATGTTGTCGACGGGTATTTTACGTCGGCGGTATTCCCTGGCAATGCCGAGCAGGTATTCCTGAGTAGGTACCTGGTTTTCCCTGCATTGCCAGAAACCATAGGTCTTTTTCTCAAACAGGGGCGCTTTGCCGGTCAAGCGGCTGTAGGTTGAAAGTATTTTTACCGGATCTTCCCCATGAATGAAATAATAGTCGATGGCCTCACCTTGTTGACTCGTGAAAGTGGTCTTGTTGAAATCCGGTTCGTTGAACAACACCCTTGCTTTGGATTGTTCCCCGGTGTTTTGAAACACCAGTTGGTATTCCTTCCCTGATTCCAGGTCCATCTGGCCGGAATAGCTATCCGGAAACCAGATGGTTTCATAGTGGATCACCGTATCTTCGTTGACCGTCAAAAGGACTTTCCCCAATCGTCGGTTGGAGTTTCCTTTTTTCTTAAAGCCAAAAGGCGTTTCACTCAAAATGAAAAAGTTATGGGGGCCGGATTTCCTGGGGGTAAAGGTGGTTTTTCGTATGTTGAGTTCTTCATCCACCATTTCGAATGACGCTATTTCATTTGCGGGCAGGTTAACGTCCGTGACGCTGTAGTTGTGCCAGTAGAGGCCATACTGATTGGTAGAGACGACGACAGGTACCGCTATTTCCTGGTTGAATTGTTCCAGCCTTACCGGAACGTTTTTCATGTTAAATCGTCCGCTTTGGTATTGCCCCAACCCATACAGCCCTTCGTCTTCTGCCTTAAACGCCTGACTTACTTTGTAATAAGCGCTGGTATCGGTGTCGATAAAAGTGCCTTCACTTGTTTCGCTTAATAATAGATGGTCGGCCTTCGTCCGATAGTCAATTTCTCCCTGTTTATTGATATTTACTTTCAGCTTTTTAGTCTCAATAGTCAGTTGATTGTTTTCTTCTTTCACGTTCCAGGCTACTTTTTGAGGTGATAGTATGGTGACAAAATCAGGTAACTCCTTAGCAGTGGCATGTGGAAGTCGCTTGGTGATGTGAATGATGGACTCATCCATTATCTCTACCTCGGTGATGAGACTATCCCCATACACAATGACTGAATGGGGAAGCTGATCGTATGTAAACGTGGAATCGCAACTTTGTACGAGGGCACCGGAGATAAGGAGGGGAAAGAGGAATTTGAAAGTTGCGTTCATATATGGGTTTGGAAATGTGTTGAGCTGTGCATTTTCAAGAAATTTTGCAGCATCACAAATAAACCACCTGAATTTTCAACGCATCTAATAAATAAAGATCGAAACGGTTGATTAACGGTGAATTTTACTGTTAACCCTGGGGTTAAAATCTTTTTGGAAGAGGGGGATACTAACTTTTCGTATTTTCACGCCACTATGGAAGGAAACATTAATGAACAGGTGGTCAGAGACTTTTTGAAAAAAGTAGGTAATGATGACCTGTTCGTTAAGGCTCCAAGGTACTTTCAAATGTTGGAATACCTGGTAGAAAAGGCATTGAAGGGCGATGATTTGAAAGAGCAAACGATCGGTTTGGAACTTTTTGAGCAGGATTACAGTGAAAGTAAGAACAGTGGCATCGTCAGGGTGTACATGTACAACCTTCGTAAGAGGCTTAAGAAGTATTATGAGGGGACAGGAAAACACGATGCCATCAAGTTCCTACTCGAAAAGGGGAGTTATAACCTGAAGTTTATCGCTCAGGATGTCCCGTCGGTGTCAGTCGACCTATCAAAACCCGTTCGTTTTTTTTCTACGGCCTGGGTGTGGATCCTATTACTGGTTATCGGCACTTCTGCGATCGTCTTCTATTTTAAATTAAGCCCTCAAAAAATCTACCTTTGGGATCATTTTTTTGATCCTGCTACTTCTACCCTTTGCGTCATGGCGGACCAGACGGTCTTGCAAAAAAAGAACGGTCCTCAGGGAGAGTTTGTCACGCGAAGGGAGGTAAACAATCCGGACGAGTTCATTGCGTATACCCATAAGTTCGGAGCGGATTCATTTACGCTTGCCGAGTTTACCTTTTTCACACGTGCCATTCCTTATTCCATTTACCGATTAACACGTTGGTTTAGTGAAAATGAGCGTGAGTTTTCGTTGACACCGGAAAGCGAGTTGAGGTTTAAGGACAGTGGAGCTAACAACGTTATTTACATCGGGCAGAGTAAGACGATGAGTGTGTCTAGGGAATTGTTTCTTAAAAATAGCAAGTGGTTTAAAGACAAATACAGGTTTTTCGAATCTTCAAAAGGAGGAAAGGTGAAAAAGTATCGATCAACGTTTCGTGATGGTGGGATACGGGTAGAGTACGCCATGGTTTCCTTTATGCCCCTGGAAAATGGAAACAAAGGGCTTTACTTTGTTTCCAATCACGACATTGGTACCATGGCTACGGTTAGTCAATTTACTGATCCTGAATTTCTCAACGAATTTTACCAGTCACTTCCTTCCAAAGACGCTTATTTCAATGCACTCTTTCGGGTCGAGGGGATAGATCGAACAGATGTGGATTGTAAACTGGTCGAGTTGGAGCTCATTGAGCCTTAAAAAAGTGACGCTACTCGCTTGTATGTTGGACGCAACAATGTATCGAACGGATTATTTACCAGCATTATAGGGATACATTAGGATCGTTCGTTATGGATGATTTTAAGATTGTATTGAAGGATTACTTTTTTATACATCCGGCATATATGAATTTATTCAAAAAAGTTTCAATGTGTCACCAGATAAGCT
>JBCCXH010000004.1:0-40838 GCA_039192005.1 Bacteroidota bacterium | reverse complement strand
CGGTAATATTCAGTTTTATAAATGCAAGAAACCTGCGAGGTGGTAAATTTGGTAAAGGGATGGGATTGATAGCATGGGGGTTTTTAGTAATGGCACTCGGTCATTTACACATGCAAATAGAGATGTACTACGGTTTTGATCTGTTCGGTTTGCTTTTGGGTCCTGCGATGGGGAGAGTGGCTTGGTTTACCGCTTTGGTAATAACGTGGGGATTATCCGGATTAGGATTCTATCACATTTGGAAGGCAACGAAGGCTTAAAGGCAAATGATCATGCGAGACATCTCTTGGTAAGACGATCTGAATTTTGGAAACAGCAAATAAATACATGTCCTTAAAGGAAGAAATTAGCCACTTCGCCAGCTATTTGACACGTGAATATTTTAAAGACGGATTTTCAGCATCTTTCAAAGAGCGCTTAAATATATTTCGTAATTCCAAACAGGATGAACAGATAAAAAGACTTCCTGCACTTTATTTATTGGCAGAACACTCTTTTCTCAAGAGCGAAAAAGGGAGCTCGTGTAGCAGTTCAGATCTGCGTTTTCGTCTGAATCGAATATTTCCCGAGATCAGCAAGACAAAATATTTCAGCCTGGTGCTGATGGAAGAGCTGGCGCAGGAAAAACATCTGGCGTTGTATTTTTTAGATAACATCAAGCCACAAATCATAGATATACTCGGGGAAAGTAAGACGCACTACCTCAAAGGATACGATCATAAAGTAGAGGTATACTACGGAGTCTACATTTCAAACAAAATATCACGTGAGGAACTCAGAGATCAACTTAAGAGGGAAGTCCTCAATTTGTTCGATGTTTTTGCCAGCGCAGTCGGTAAAGAAAAAGTAGTACGCTGGTTTCAGGATTCGTATGATTTTTTGGTTGATAACTACCAATTTCTGGAAACGTTCTCTTCCCTGATCGGGCTACTGCCAGAGTTCATCCTTACCGAACATCAACTCAGTCTCCTGAGTCGTTCTGAAATACAAAAAGCACTGATTGAAAAAACGGAAAAGCTTGAGAAGATCAACAAGACATTGATCCTGGAGAAAGAGAAAGCCGAGAAAGCCTCAAGAGCAAAAGCAGATTTTTTGTCTACGATGAGTCATGAGATCAGGACGCCGATGAATGCTTTATACGGCACAATCGAATACCTCCTGTCCGAGAATCCCAGAGAAGATCAGGTAGAGAGTTTGAAGCTGATGAAATACTCTTCGGAAAATCTTTTGGTGATTCTTAATGACATTTTGGACTTTTCAAAACTGGAAGAAGGTCACGTAGAGTTTGACAATAAACAGTTTTCATTGAGTGAAATGTGCCACCGTGTCATCTCCGTTTATCGGCCCAATGCAGACGAAAAAGGGCTACACATCCAGGCAAATGTGCAAACCGGGCACGATACGCTTAGAGGCGATCCTACACGACTCAGCCAGATCCTAAACAATCTGGTGAGTAACGCCATAAAATTTACTAAAAAAGGATCTGTCACACTAGACGTTAAGGTGTTGCAAGACCATGAAAAGTCCGTTTTGCTTCATTTTGAGGTATGTGATACCGGAAAAGGCATACCGAAAGAAGATCAAAAACGAATATTTGAGCGATTTACCCAACTGAAAAATAAAAAAGAGAAAACGACGCTGACAGGGACAGGGCTGGGGCTTTCTATCTCGAAGAAGCTGTTAAACCTTCAGCAAAGTGATCTTAAAGTAAAAAGTGAAGAGGGTAAGGGTTCCATTTTTTATTTTGATATCCTGATTGATAAAGGAGAAGTGAAACGTGATCGAAAGCACATGGATCACGATGAGATCAGGGACCTGGAGGGCATCCGGCTTTTGTTGGTAGAAGACAACCGAATTAATCAGTTGGTGGCTTCGAAGTTTTTAAAGAAATGGAATTGTGTAGTAGATATTGCAGATGATGGAATCATTGGGTTGGAGAAAGTAAAAACTGTCGACTACGATGTGATTTTAATGGACCTGCAGATGCCGGGGATGAATGGATACGAGGCGAGCAAAGCCATCCGTTCTTTGACTGAGGAGAAATATAAGAAGCTGCCCATCATTGCATTGACCGCAGATGTGTTACCCGGTATCCGGAAAGATGTCAACGATGCAGGAATGAATGATTTCATTTCCAAGCCATTTGTTCCCGACACCTTGTACTTTTCCATTGTCTCCAACCTGGTGTACAATGAGTAGAGACTCCTTGCCTCACGATTCAGCTAAATGAGGTCGTCATGCGGAAAAGTGAAGAAAAATTTTTAACCTGCTAATCATGAGATAAACGCTCAATGTGGCATAAGCCTGCCTGCAGGTAATCGGTAGCCGACCCTGTGATTAACAGATGTTTAAGGATAAATTCTACAGTTTTTGATTCCGTTCCACGTCGACCACGACGGTTTCATTCGTGAAGACCAGGCCACGGCGGCGGTCTAAAGCTTAAGTCAACGGCATTAAATAACACCTGAATTTTTCAGGTTAGGGCTTAGCTTAAGTAGTGAACCAGCTTTTCGTAAAGGTGTAGTGGATTAAACGGTTTATTTAACAAGTCATTCATCCCTGAACGGTAGATTTTTTCCCGATCGTCAAGCAATGCCGATGCTGTAAGCGCAATGATAGGTAGTTTGCTGTACCCCATCCTTCGAATTTCAATGGTGGATTCAAAGCCATCCATCTCAGGCATGGATAGGTCCATCAGGATGAGGTCATACGAATTTTCGGATACCTTATTCACGGCCTCCAGCCCGTTGTAGGCTTTGTCGTGATTGATTGACCAATTGTTGAGAAATTTTTGAGCAACCAGTATATTGAGTTGGTTATCGTCAACAATCAGTATGGACTTACCGGCCAAAACAGATGAGTTTTCGATTTCTACTTCTTTGGCAGCCGTCTCGGAAATGGGTAAGTCAAGCTGAAATTCAAAAGACGATCCCACGCCCAGCTGACTGGATACCTTAATTTCACCGCCCATGAGTTGGACCATTTTTTGAGAAATGGTCAGGCCAAGACCGGTCCCTCCGTACTTTCGGGTGGTAGCCGGGTCAGCCTGACTAAAACTCCCGAAAATCTTCTTTTCCTGGACAGGTGTCATCCCTATGCCCGTATCGCTGATTTTAAATTCGATGGTGGCGACATCGTTATTTTTTCGCAGTACTTTAGTCGTTAATTTGATGTAACCACGGTCCGTAAACTTCACCGCGTTGCCAATCAGGTTATTGAGAATTTGCGTTAGACGTGTGCTGTCCGTCTTCAGCCACTTAGGGAGTGTTTCATCGATTTCGGATATGAAGTCAAGGTTTTTTTTCCTGGCCAAAAAATGTCCGGCCGCCATCACGCTGTCGAGGAGTTTTTTTAAGTCTACGTTAATTTTTTCCAATTCAAGTTTACCCGACTCAATCTTTGACCAGTCAAGAATGTCATTGACAATAGCCAGCAGGTTATTAGAGGAAAAGTGGATAAGGTCGATGTTGTCTTTTTCCTCTTTTTGAAGCCCTTTGTTTTGCAAGACGTTACTCAGGCCAATCACCGTATTTAGCGGAGTTCTGATCTCATGGGACATGACAGACAGAAAGTGAGTCTTCGCTTTAGAGGACGATTCCGCTATCTCTTTTGCCCTCAGCAGTTGCTTTTGTTGCTTGTTGGTGATATAGAAGTAGAAGTAACTGATGATGAAGACGCCCAGCATCACCAAAAATAAATTGGACCGATAGAGGTAAATATCCTGTAATTCGGGTGTGCCGATGGCTTCAATGTTGGCTAGAACCCGAAATTCATTGACCAAGTAATAGGCCATGACAATCGATACCGAGATGACAATATTTTGCCATTTATTAAAGTCCACCAGCAGTGGGCACAACGCGAGGACCAGGGGAAACATCAGGTATTCTCCCGCATAATAATTAGACTTTGCAGCAAAGAAGTAGACGGAGTTAGAGCTTATGATAATGAAAAGCCATCGGGATATCCTTGTTTTTCCAAAACCGTTCAGTACAAGAATGGTGATATCCATCAATGCATTGATACCAACTATCATCCATATTTTTGGATTAATAGCAGGAAAGGAGTAAGGTATTGAAAAGAAAATGGTAGCCAAACAAAGCCTGTTTAAAAGCAGAATCCGGCTTTTTTCCAAAAGAGGAGTATCCTCACTAACTCCAAGATAGGTTATAAATCTCCATACACGTCTTACGTAATTCAAGGATTTTGCGGCGTTTCTATTAGGAAATTTAATTAACTTCTACAACACGTAGATTAAATAAACGATTTAAACAACAAGATTTACGATTAAAATAGCGGATATTGGACATTTATAAGCCGATATCACTGGATCAGTTCACCTGATTTGTACTTCTCGCGCTTCACCATTTTTCCATCCAGATCGTAATATTTCCATATACCTTCTTTCAGGTCATTTTTATACTTCCCTTTGATTTTTAATTCACCGGATTCGTGGTACTCAAAATAGCTTCCATGCTTCTGTCCATCTTTAATATCCACTTCGTATTTAGGAAGGCCGGTATCAAACGGTTCGGTTTGTTTTTTAGCTCCAAGATCCACAATCTCAATCTCTGTAACCTCTATTTGCTCACCCGGGTCCGCTTGCCAGATGCTATCATAATTAATCACAGGTGTTGGTACTTCCATTAGGTCCATCTCTTTTTCCAAAGACTCAATACTCAATACGGTCTGGGTTTTGAAAAACTTACCCGAAGACTGAAGTTTAAAAGCAGACTGCGGAAAGCTGGAAAGAATGCTTTGTTTTGATTTGACCAACTGAATGGTGCCTTCATCCAGCAGGCCGGTATTTGTTCGTTCCAAAAGTGGAGGCCTTAAGTAAAGAAGTGCGTTGTGATCCTCACCCAATTCATTGACAAATGCTTGAAAAGAGGGAATTTCACTCAAAGTATTTTCTGAAACCCAACTATCAATGATGAGCCTCAATACATTAGGCTGGTTGGAAAAAATGACATATTCATTGATGATGGTATAGTAGGGCCGGTCAAACCGTTTGAAAAGCCTGCCCAAAACGAGGTTGAACAGCCCTTTGACCGACATGAAGTTGACAGGGTAGCCTCTATAGTCTACCTCTTTGAAGCGTACCGGAGTTTTGCGACGGATCTGTTGATTGAGAAACGCCATTTTCTCACGAGCAAGGGAGGCGTTTTTGGCTTTTAAGACGAAAGCCGTCTCGGACTTGAACTGATCCGATTCAATCTGGATCAACGCGACCTCATTGGCGATCCATGCTACTAAATCATCCTCAATACTGATGTCCAGGAATTTTTCTGTCTTTCGGGTGTAGGACTCGTAGTCACCGACCAGTTCCTGATCTTTCTTAAGCCTTTCCTGAAGTTTTTCATAAAACCGACTGAACGAGTCGAATCCAAAACTCAGCAGCACCGATGTCCGAGCCGGAGCCACACGCGCGATGTCTAAATCACTCTTTCCGATATCAGACATCAAATAAACATAAGAATTTGTGCTATCCACGTAGTTGGAATACCCCTCCAGGGACAGGGCTTTCTCTTCGATGTCCAGGTAAAAACCACTGAAAAGGAAGGGAAGTTGACTTTTCAAAACATCCTGATCATCCGTTCCCATACTTGAGGCCAGATAAGGGAATAGTGCTTCATAGTTTAGATAAAGCCGGATGAGTCCTTCTCCGACGACCTTCTTCCGAATGGCAATAAAGTCCAGTGAGCGGCTTAGCGCTGCCTCTTGCTGTCCTGAAATGGATGCCTCTACTAGTGTATGCGTAAAAGAGCCGATCAAAAAGTTGTTTTCGAAGCAGAAGTATAGGGTTTCTTTAGTAGATGGATCAAACTGTTCGTAGATGGTCTTTCCCTGAAACTGACGTTGGGTGATGTGGGTCCCACGGGTCAGCCAGGTCCTGAGGATGCCTAACCCATCCATGTCCAGTACAAAAAGAAGGTCCACCTCATTCCGTCCGTACGGATGCACGGACAGGTACAGCTTTCGGTTAGTCAGAAGGTCGAGTACCCGATCAAAGTCGGCAAGCGATGCCTCGACAGAGGCCAGTTGCTCTCCATAATCTTTCCATTCTTCGTCCTTTTGTAGGATTTTCCAAAGTTTCGTTGCGCTGAGTTCGTTCCAGACGTTGTAGGGTTGGTCCGTTTCCAGGATAAGTACCGCACCTTCGGGTACAAGATTTAAAGGGTTAATTCGGGGGCCGTTGGTGTACGAACGGAAATACATTTGATAGGCAACCCAAGACCCGCCTGCCAGAATCAGGATCAAGAGGATCCATTTCCACTTTTTTGACTTTTTAGGTCGGGCAGCGACCGTGTTTTGTTCGTTGACCGAAGGCTCTTTTGACGTACCGGCTGAATCATCCGAAACCATGATGCATGTTTTTTGTGGAAAGTTGGGGTGAAAAAATGAAAGTTGGATGACAAGGCCGTCACTTTTCGATTCTAATTCCTGTTTTAAATACAAGGGGACTGTTAAACAATCCTGGCTGCGTATCATGGAGGATGTTGTAAGCAACAATGGTTTGAAGGGTCATAAAGTTTGCCACTTTGATGGTAGTGCCAAAGCCTGCAAGTACCGATTCACTCCATTTGAGTGGTTCGTCAGAGGTCGTTTCGGTATGAATCTTCATTCTGCCGTATTCCACGTAGGCAAAAATATTTTTGAAAAGTACATGATTGATAAACGTCCCGTATCCAAACTCGGGGCTGTTCCTTATGGATGTTTTTGCATCGAAAATAAACTGAGTACGGTAGGTTAAGTAGGTGCCTGCTTCGAGGTATTTGTTGAACTTCCAGCCTAAGACAGGAGCAAGATCCAAGGTGACTGGGTCTACCCCCACCAGATTTAAATTGCCACCGACCACCAATCTTTTGAAGAAAGGGGCTCCCGTTAAAGATGATCGTTTTTGGGCGGAAGTCAGGTCGTTGCTATTGGTCAGCTGGTTGTATTTCTTTTTCAGTGAAGCGATCTGAGTACGGGCCTGTTCGACTTTCTCCTGATTTTGAAATGCATGCTCTTTTGCATAATCAATGGCTTTTTGTTTGTGCGCACTATCGGATTTCATTTGGGCCACTTGATTTTTATAGGCTTCATATTCATTTTTTTGCTTCCCGATTTCGTCGTCGGTGTTGCGGCTCATCCATTTCTGTACCTGGTTTTCGGTAAAAGATGTGGCCTCCGACATTCCGGCAGAATCCAGTGTTAGTGAAGGTATATCGTCGTTAATCCGCTTTTCAGCCGTTGCGACGGCCTCTGATGTTATGTTCGTTTTCAATTGGGTGGTGAGTGTGGAATCCAACCGGACATCTTGTATTTTCATGGAGGTGTGCTTGCCCAGTTCTTCGTCTAGGCGATTTCGGGCGGAGCTTTTCACTGTTTTTGTAAGTGAAGAATCCATCTGGATTTCCGGGGCCGCTTCCCCGATTTCGTTTTCGAGGTAGTTTATTGCTTTTTCTTTTGATGTAGCTACGGTATTTTTTATGTAAGAAGTATCCATTGCAGGTGCTGATCTTCCCGCTTGCGCTTCAGCAAGACGTCGCACCTTTTCTTTAGTGCCAGCTAACCTATCCTTTTTCAATGTTGAGTCGTTGAGAAATTGCGTTGGGGCAAAGCCATCAGCCCTGGATTTTTGATCCAGTAATTTTTCTTTGGCTTTTGAAACACGTGCTTTTCGGTGGGTGGAATCGGACAAAAGCCCCTTCGAAGCGTTGATGAAGGCCAAACTGTCACTAACAATTTTCAAGACGCTGTCTTTAGCAATCAGGTGAGTCCCCACATCTGAGCGAACTCCGGCAGAGTCGATGACCAACAGGTTCTTTTCTGAGCGCTGAGGTGGGGGCTGCTGGCTTTTTTGTTCCTGGCCATAACATAAGTTAAACAGGAGCAATGGGCATGCAAGTAGGGCTAAAGGTCTCATAGCGTCATTTTTACTTTAGGTCACCAATCGTAACCTTCTTTATAAGAAAAAAGGCAAAAGGTTAACAACGCCTTGCTAATCTGGGGTTAGACCCTGCTAGCCCGCATTTGCAACACGTGCTTACCTTAACGTATTTTAGATCACAAGTATATCAGGTGCTTGAATAATTTTCTGGTGGATAGGTCAGTCCGGTGTGCAATGGTGGAAGCGACAAATCGTATAACTTGTACTTTTCGGACGTCTGGTAAATAGATAATGACTCCATTTTGTTTGGTGATTCGATGGTTTTTGCTTGTTGGGTAGTGGCCCGCGTTGCAAATGTGCGCTAGTGGTTTCGTTGTTTATTTTGAATAGGAAGACCTTAGGGATTATTGTGATTTAGCGAAAATTCTTATTTCGTTCAGAAGTTAACTTAGCTATTTGAAAAGGGTGGTGCTATCCGATGCCTTTATAGCTATTTGAAAAGTCTCACGATTCGGTCCAACTTACGGATGATAACCAAGCGTTAAAAACCAATGAAGCCAGCGTCCTATATTTTTATTTTGATAATATGTTCTTGCGAACTTGCGAACGAGCAACAGAATGTCATTCTTTCAGATTTAAATGAGTTATCTGAAAAATCAAACCCAACTCAACTTTTCGAAATAAACAATAACCTTGACACTGTTCTAACGGGTAATGCTGGAACGAGCATCTACATTCCAGCTAATTCACTAACTTTTGAAAATGGCCAACGGGTAAATGATAAGATTCAAATAAAACTAAAAGAGATATACTCTGCCTCCGAAATGATATTGAATCAACTAGCAACAATGTCTGACGGGAATCTTTTGGAATCATCGGGAATGATCAGGTTAGAAGCATTTAGCGACACTCAGAAACTTCATCTAAAATTGGATAGTCCATTAAAAATCAAATTCAAAAAAACTTCTTCCCAACCTCTTATGCGAACTTATCTTGGAGATGTAGACTCTTTGGGAATTAACTGGAAGCTGGATGAAGATAATATATACGATACCATCAAGTATGAAAAGGTATTGGAATACGTGATGGAATTGTCATTTGAAAGGGATTCGGTCGCAACCACCGTCATCAAATATGGAGTAGTTTTAGATGATACCATTGAATTACAAAGGATCAATTTCGATGGTGATTATGCATTAGTTGAGTATGAGTATGCATATGATTCTCTGTATTACCCTCTTTACTCAACTAAACTTGGTTGGATTAATTGCGATTTCTTTGTCTATAGTGAGGATAATATCAATGCGAAGATCAAGGAGTTTGATCAAGGAAGCACCGTTAATTTCTTGCTATTTAAAGAGTTTAATTCTTTGATGGTTTCATGGAAGTCGGAGGACAACAAAACAATTTTTGAGAATATCCCGAAATCATCAAAAGTTATTGCAATCAGTATAGCAAATCATAATGGAGCGTACTACTTCGGCTCGAAGGAACAAATCTTAAACGATAGTGATCAGGAAATCTCAATTGAGTACGAACAACTAAGTCTTGATGAGCTTGGAAAACGACTGAGAAGCCTTGATGTGAATATAATCAGTTTCCAACAAATGGCCGAATAGCTTAAAAAACGCGCTAAAAAAGGTCTCGAAGTTTGCTATGCCTGAGACCTTACAGGTTGTAATTACATCTGAATCATTTGATTACTTTTTGCAAGCACACCGATCGGAGTAAATGCCATTTGCAACGTGAAAAAATAGCTAAATCTTCGTTTTTTACTAAAAACCACCTTCTTTCTTACTAAAAGGCAGGCATTCGTTCGTCGTACCTTTGTGCGATAATTAGAGCAGAACACTAGTTTTTTACTAAAAATCAGAAAAAATGATAAACAATAATGCACTCGCACGAGCTTGTGCGCTCACGCTACCTTCCCGTAAAGCTGTGCTACAACGTGAAGCGTCTGTATCGCATTTTTGGAACAGTAATCGGAAATTACTAGAAGACGCATGGGTAGAATGGGAAGTTAAAAACAAAGATACTGTACTGATTCCTGACGAAACGCTACTCGACCCACGCTTGCGACAAGCTGTTAACGACGCATGGGAAAACCCGGAAAAAGAGAAGGCTGTTGCTGATTTATGGGAAGAAATTATTCCAGGTGTTTATACCGCACAATTTTTTGATCTTGAACGCTTATCGGAATTCCGTAACTATTTGGAAGCGGTAGCGAATTCACAAATTCCCGCACGTCCACCGTATGGCATCCAATTAAATCGTTATGGGTTTATGCTTGACCAGCGTTCAGAAGGACACCTTGCTGCACCTAATTTTCAAGCATTTTATAACGATCTAATGAACCGATACATGCGTCCGATTGCTCGTTTATTATTAGGTACTTACGGCTATGATAACCAAACATTTGGTTTTTCTATTCAGTACAATCCTGATAAAGACAAGGATTTGCACGCACATACGGATGCTTCATCTGCCACTTTGAATATCAATATTAACTTACCTGACGAAAAATTTACAGGTTCAAAAGTTGATTTCCAAGATAAAACCACAGGTCAAACCGTACAGACTGTTTTTGAACCTGGTAAGGCAATAATTCACCGTGGCAGCGTTCCCCACGCCACACATCCAATAACCAGTGGACAGCGTAGTAATTTAGTCGTGTGGCTATACGGCGACCGCATGCAAGTCCCAAGAGGTGGTGCAAGTAGCTATGGCAGTTTTGATAACTCGACACCTGCTGTTGATGCGCCAGAAAACGCCACCGCTCGTCAGCGTTGGAGTGTGCCGGATGGACCCAAAGATGCTTTTGCACCATTTTAAAAAACAAGTTCTACAAAATTGGAAGTCTTTTGAATGGAATATTACCTGGCGCGCGTTTGCAACGCGTGCCGCCTCAATGTAGTTACATCACCAGCCTATCAGGTGCTTGAATAATTTTCGGGTGAATAGGTCAATCCGGTGTACGGTGGTGGAAGCAACGGAATATAGGCCTTCTAAATTGTACTTTTCGGATATCTGGTAAATAGATAATGGCTCCATTTTGTTTGGTGACTCAATGACTTCTGCTTGTCAGGTAGTGGCACGCGTTGCAAACGCGCGCCAGCTGGCAGCTCGTATCAAGACCGAATTATTTCGAATCAAACCGTATCACACTGATCGAATCACGATCGAATATAATCGAATCATTTCGTATCAAACAGTTTTAAAAATCGTATGTTCGAAGAATGGAATCAAAAGTTCATAACCTTCGACTAAACCTGAATTGGAAATTAATCAATACAATTAGTGAAATTGATCGGTTCGACGCTTCCTGGACAACTATTGAGCGAAAAGAAGGACAAAGCCTTAAACAGCTCAAGAACATCGCAACTGTACGAAGTGTCGGTGCATCAACAAGAATTGAAGGTTCAAAAATGAGTGACGAGGAAGTTGAGGTTCTACTTAAGAACATCGATATCTCAAAGTTAGAACATCGCGATTCCCAGGAAGTCGTTGGTTACTTCGAAACACTAGATATTATTTCTGAATCATTTCAAGACATACGAATTGATAAAAGTAGTTTAAAGAATCTCCATAGCATCTTGATGAAACATAGCGAAAAAGATCAATGGCATAAAGGAGACTATAAACAACATAGTAACGCTGTTGAAGCGAACTACCCTGACGGTACGAAGCAAATAATCTTTCAAACAACAGCCCCTGGTTTCCCAACTGAAGACGCTATGAATTCAATGTTTGAATGGTACTCTTCAGATTTAGAAACTCACCCGCTTGTAAAGTCTGCGTTATTCTCATACGAATTTGTAAGCATTCATCCCTTTCAAGATGGAAATGGAAGACTCAGCAGACTACTAGCGACCTTACTACTTCTACAAAATGGATATAAGTGGATTCAATATGTCAGTTTAGAACATGAAATAGAGATTCGGAAAAACGAATATTACAGGGTACTTAGAAGTTGTCAGTCCAACAGGCCAAATGAAAACATCAATGAGTGGATTGAGTTTTTTTTTAGTGCTCTTAAAAACATTCAGGAACAACTAATAAAGAAACTTGAATCTAGTGGGAACGAATCAAGCTTGTCACCAAGAGAAAAATCAATATTAACATTTATAGGAAATTACGCAGGTTGTAAATCTGGTGAGATTGCTAAGCGACTAGATATCCCTAACCCAACTGTAAAACGTACATTAACCGATTTAGTAGGCAGAAAACTAATAATCAAACATGGTTCTGGTTCAGGAACGAACTACTCAATAATGTAAAAGACATGCAGCAAATAACCGAACAGTCTATCATTTCGAAAGAAAAGGTCTGATAATGAACTTATTTCGGGCTTGCCCTGGCGCGCGTTTGCAACGCGTGCCTGCTTCAACCCGTAGTTAGATCACCAGCCTATCAGGTGCTGGAATAATTTTCTGGTGAATAGGTCAGTCCAGTGTGCGATGGTGGAAGTGATGAAATAGAGACCTTCTAAATTGTATCATTTTTACTTTTCGGACATCTGGTAAATAGATAATGACTCAATGACATTTGCTTGTCGGGTAGTGGTACGCGTTGCAAACGCGTGCCAGATAATAGTTTTTATCAGAATTTTCTTCCCAAAATCAATAATCAATTCTGCCGTTTGCAGCTCCTAATCAAGTAATTCCCTATCTCCATCACCCATTCCCACCCCACTCAGGTAGAAAATCACCACCCACCTTGTTTACCTTTTTTCGCTTTTCTTATAAAGGTTGAATTTTTTCTAAACCTATACCTGAAAAACGCAGGCAGTTAGCATGGACTTCAACCGAAAACACTACTACGCATTGCTGGGATCAATTCTCGCGGCACTGTTGCTCTCGATTATTTCTTTTCTCACAGAACTATACCCACATCAAAAAGAACTGGTATTTATAGACAACGTCAAGCTGTACAACAACTTCCACATGGTCTCAGACCTGTCCAATGAAAACGATCCCCAACTCGAAAAAGGAAAAACGAAATTGGACAGTTTGTATGCGATTTATACCATCCATAAAGAGCAAAATAACCTGAAAAAGGCAGCCAGCCTAAAGTCGGCGATCAAAGAACAGGACTTCGGGTTGAGGAGGTTAAAAGAGAGCCATGCACACCAGGTTAGTAAGGTTGTTTGGGACCGCCTGAATCAGTACGTAAAAGAATACGCCGAGCAAAAAAACTACCAGATCGTCTTTGGAACACAAGGCAATGGCAACATCATGTTTGCTGAAAGTGGCATAGACATTACCGACGACCTGCTGGATTACGCAAACAGCAAATACGAGGGTAGCTGATACCCGGAGGTCTTTTTTTAAACCGCATTCCTATAACCAAACAACTAATTGAAAACATCACTTTTTGTCATAACACTGGCCATTTTGCTCTCCTCTTGTCGTGACCAGCAAGGCAGCAGCGAAAACGATCCGTCAACCTTTGCTTACAAGCTGTACGAAATGGAAAAAATGGGATGGAAATCCCAGAAATCGGTCCATTCCATACAAGGGACGTCCTACCGGGCGATACAGGTGCCGCTTCAGTACTACCTCCTGAAAAATGCCCCTAACCTCAGCCCCGACAGCTTATCATCCATTTACGAAGCCTATCAAAACGAACGGATCATAGAAGTAGAGTTTGAAAGCGCCCGAAAAGATGACCTGCTAAAAGCGAACTACACACGAATGGATTACGAGGAAGGCGTAAAATACCTCGCATTCACGATTCAGGAAGATTTTTATGCCGTGACCAGTGCCGGCGATACGGTCAACTGTTCAGGGGTGATTTTCGAAAGAAACTACCAACTGGCACCCTTCAAAAGATTGCTTTTGCACTTTGGCGGCATCCCGGAAGGGGAGCGTATCCAATTGGTTTACCAGGACCGGTTATTCGGAAACGGTATCCTGAAGTTTCAATTTGACGAACTGCCCATCATACTTTAATCCCTCTTTTGAGATGATACAAAAAATACGAAAAGGAAAATTTACAAAATTCATAGCCGCTTTCCTGGCCTTACAAACGATCCTTCCTATGCTAAGTCCCATTCAGGTTTATGCGCTTACAGGAGGTCCTGCACAACCAGAATTTCAGTCATTTACCCCGATCGGGACATCGGATATGGTCAACCTGGCATCCGGAGACTTTAACTACAACATCCCTCTGATGGACGTAGGAGGCTACCCGTTGAACCTGTCCTATCAATCCGGGGTGACGATGGACCAGGAGGCCTCCTGGGTGGGGCTCGGGTGGAACGTAAATGTCGGCCAGATCAACCGACAGGTGAGAGGGATACCCGATGATTTCAAAGGAGATGAACTGACCATCGAAAAGAACATGCGGGACAATGTCACCGTGGGCGTTTCTGCCGCATTTGACGCGCAGGTTTTTGGATTGGAAATGGTCGATGAAGTATCTGGTGATACTACGCTACCGGGTAAATTATCTGTTGGTGTCAACCTTAAGTACAACAACTACACCGGGCTTTCATTCAAACCTTCTTACGGCATCTCCTTCGACGTAGCAGGAGCGGTAAGTGTCGGAATGAACGTAGAAACATCTGCAACGGAAGGAGTCACCGTTTCTCCATCCGTAGGGGGCAAAGCCAAACTAGGTGAGGTGTTTAATAAATCCGTCAGTGGTTCGTTGAATGCCGGAGTTTCCTACAATTCCAACGTAGGGCTGTCCTCTTTTTCGCTCAACAGTGGCTGGGGGATGAATTTGGTGCCCTTTGAAAATAAATCTCTTTTCTCAACAGGAGGGTCCATTGCCTCAGGAAAGGTGTCTTTCAATAACAAAACCATGACTCCTCGTAAGCGTACCGCCTTTAGAGACATTAACGGTACGGTTGCGGTTTCATTCGGAGCTTCGATTTGGGGGATAGACGGCGAGGCAGAGATCTCGGCAATGGGAGCGGTACAGAAACTAAAAGACCCCATTAAAAAAGAGAAAGCCTTTGGCTACGAGTTTACCGGGTTTGCTTCGCCCGAAGACCAGCTGGATTACAACCGCGAAAAAGATGGAGACATCAGCAAGTCTACTCTGGTGCTACCTATGACCAACTATACCTACGATCTGTATAGCGTCCAGGGGCAGGGAATAAGCGGGATGTTTCGTCCCTTTAGAAGCCAGGTCGGCCAGATCAATGACGAGTTAGTAGAAGATCAAAGCGAAAGCTTTAGCCTGGGGGTGGAAATCGAGGCGGCCAGTTCGTTTCACGCCGGGGTCAACTTCACCAGCGCGCCTTCCGTGAGCAGGACAGGCGTTTGGGACACCCGGGCATTGCAGCATTTCAAACAACAGCCGGAAGATATAGGCGACCCGGAAGATCCCGTAGATTACGAACCTACCTACTTCAAATACATCGGAGAGCCGAGGATAGATCAGGATCAGAAGCTGTTCGAAGATCTTGGAGGATACGATCCCATTGCACTCAAGATCTCAGGCAGCCCGAAGAGTTTCAACAAACAGGCAGCCAATACCTTCTATGCTAAAAAGTACCTGCCAGACGGAACGTTTGAGCAAAAAGAACTGATCACCTTCGATGACAAGTTCAAGAAGAAAAACCGGGACGTCCGCAATCAGAACGTTCAGAAGTTCACCAAAGCGGAGCTTTACGACCTCTATTCCGACAGGTACGTAGAGCAACGTGTCAATAAACATGCAGCCGATCATCACACCGCAGAAATAAGGATTACCAACCCGGACGGGTCGCGGTACGTTTTCGGGGAGACCGCCTACAACAAAGCAAAAAAAGAAGTAACCTTTACCACCGACAGTAAATTGTTTAATTGTGCATCAGGAATCGTCAAGTACAACCCTGGAGAAAACAGCATCAAAAATAAGAGCGGAAAGGATAACTTTTATGATGCGGTCAATACGCCACCTTATGCGCATACTTATCTGCTTTCCTCGGTACTGTCCACGGATTACGAAGACCTTACCGGAGACGGTCCGTCGGAAGACGACCTGGGGGCCTATACCACTTTTGAGTATGAAACATTTGACGGATACCAATGGAGGGTGCCTTACGGACAAAATGAAGCCTCATACAACGCAGGGTTAAACAGTGATCCTTCCGATCAAAAAGGCAGCTACATCTACGGAGAGAAAGAATTAAAGTACCTCAAAAAGATCACGACCAAAACGCACGTCGCCCTGTTTGACCTGTCTCCCCGAGAAGACGGGAGAGGAGTCGCAGGAGAAGATGGCGGTCGGCCCGGTGCGAACACGCAGCAACTATATAAGATCGACAAGATCCGGTTGTACTCCAAGCCTGAATACGAGGCGTTTGCGGACGAACTGGAAGATGAAGACCCGGCCAACGACCCCACAGAGAAGCAGGTCTCGCCCATTAAAGTAGCACACTTTGAGTACGACTACTCCTTGTGTGAAGACGTAGAAAATAACTTTGGGGCCGACAACGAAGGAGGGAAGCTGACCCTGTTGAAAGTGTACTTCACCTACCGTAACTCCAAAATGGGTAAATACACCCCTTATGTCTTTCATTATGATGGAATGAATCCTTCGTACAACCTCAAATCCTACGACATCTGGGGAAATTACAAGCCGAACACGGGTAGCTGCGCGACGCAGGACCTGACCGCTCCTGAGTTCCCTTTCGTCCAACAGGAAGACCGGGAGGAGCAAGACCGAAGGGCGGCCGCCTGGTCACTGACCTCCGTAGATCTGCCATCCGGCGGAGAGATCGCACTTACCTATGAGTCCGATGACTACCAGTACGTCCAGAACCGTCCGGCCATGCAGATGTTTAAAGTCGTTGGTGCCGGAAGAAACCCTTCAGCAGGAGAACTCAACAATACCAAACTCTACAAGTTTGATGGGGACCGCGACGTGAATTTCCTCTACGTTCAGTTGCCTGCAGAAACAGACGACGACATTGATTTCAAGAAGGACTACCTGAAAGGCGTGTTGGACAAGCCGATTTACTTCCGGTTTTTCATGAACATGACCAAATCCGGGGCAGTCAACCCCAACAGTCCCGCGTTCGATTACGTCACCGGGTACTTTGAGATCCCAGACGAATACAAGTCACCAGCAAAACCCATTGACGTATTTAAAACCTCAAATGGCAACGTCTATGCCGCCATTCCCATGAAGCGAACGAAAATGGAAGGCGGAATACGAGGCGGAAGGGACGTCAACCCCATCTCCAAAGCCGGGTGGTACTTCGGAAGAAAATACCTGAATGGAATTGTCTATGGAATCAACCAGGACTACCGCTCAGAAAACATCGAGACCATCGCCAAAAAGGTCATCAGCAGCGTCGGTGCGATCAAAGACATTGCGTCCGGACCCAACGGAAAGCTGAGAAGCAATGAGTTCCTGTGTGCGCAGCGGTTCATTCCGCAAAAGTCATGGATACGCCTGTCCACCCCGGGTGACCGTAAGCTCGGAGGAGGCGTACGAGTGAAGCAGTTGGCGATGAAAGACAATTGGAGTCGCATGATTGGCGATCAGGTGCAGGGTAGCGCGGACCGGTATGATCAGCAATACGGCCAGGAGTACGAATACACACTGGAAGACGGAGGCTCCAGCGGGGTAGCCACGTTCGAACCCAACTCCAGCAAGGAAAACCCTCTGGTAGAACCTTTCTACAACAAAGGAGAGCGGCTGATTGCCCCGAGAGAGGTGAGCTATGTCGAGAAACCCTTTGGCGAATCGTTTTTTCCGGCCGCTACGGTGACCTACAGTAGGGTCGCAGTCAGTAACCTCAAAAAAGAAGGAGTGTCCGAACATGCGACCGGCAAGGTGGTGACCGAGCATTTCACTTCCAAAGACTACCCGACCCGGACGGATCACACCAACATAGAAAACTACTTTGCAACCAATGAAAATGACTTTTTAAAGAACCTGATCAAAGGGATACTGGGAGGAAGGATCGAGTCCAAAAACGAATTTACCCTTTCGCAGGGGTTTGTGGTCCATACCAACGACATGAACGGAAAGATGCGTGCGCAGAACGTATTTGCCGAAAACAGCGAGCAACCCGTCTCTTCCGTCGAGTACAAATACAGCACGTCCGACACAGACGAAACCGTACTGGACAACAAGTTGCCGCTCATCGACCGTATGGGGAACATACACCGTGACAAACAAGTGGGAGTTGATTACGACCTGGTCACAGACTTTAGGGAAAGCTACACCGACTCTAGAACCACCGGGTATAAATTCAACGTGGTGACATTGACTATTGGGCCATTTCCTGTAATTATACCCGCAGCACCTCCTTCCCGCACAAAGATTGAAAACATTGCCCGGTCCACGATTACCACGAAAGTCATCAATACCACTGCGGTACTCAAAGAGAAGGTCGCAACCGATCTTGGATCGCGCGTATCGACGATCAACGAAGCCTGGGATGCCGAAACCGGGCAGGTATTGCTGACGCGGACCGTCAATGAATTTGACGACGAATACTACAACTTCAACTTTCCTGCCTACTGGTCCTATGACGGGATGGCACAAGCCTCCAAAAATACGGGCATCAAAGGGATACTGAAAAATCAGGGTGAATACTTCAGCTTCGCTAATGCAGCGAACATTTTCGCGCTAGGAGATGAGTTGGTAGCGAAATACGACAACGTGCTTTCCGACAGGCTGTGGGTCGTTGGGTTCGATGAGTCCGGAGGCGGCGTCCTGTTGATGAACAGGGGCGGCCAGGTGGTCAACAAAGGAGCAGACCAATTACCCGTAGAAAGCGACATCGAGTTTACCATCATCCGGTCCGGTCACCGAAACCAGCAACTGGCCAATATGGGGGCCGTTACGATGATGCGAAACCCCATCAGAGATGCCAGCACCGGAGATGACCTTCCCAACATTGACCATCTCGCGTTTACACAAGATGCGGGTAGCACCGCTGCCGAACACTTGCGGATCGTGAACGCCAGTGCGGTCGAGTACGATGAGTTTTGGAACTGCCAGTGTGAAAGCCAGCTTCCGTTTGTGCCGTACACCGGAGACCTCTCCCAGGAACTTCTGGATACTCCCATCGAGGAGTATCGGTTCAATCCCTACCTCTACAACGTCAATAACGAGTGGCGGGCCAAACGGTCGTATGCCTACCTGACCGAGCGGGTCCATGCCGGCGCTGAGGCGAACCCTACGAAAGTCAATACACGACGGGAAGGATATTTCAGCGCATTTGACCCTTACTACGTGCTGTCCGAAAGTACCGGAAAGTGGCAAAAAAGCGAACAGGCCGACGAAGACTGGACCTTCGCGAGCGAGGTGACCCAATACACCCCTTACGGAGCCGAACTGGAAAACAAAGACGCATTGGAGCGGTATTCGTCCGCTCAGTATGGGTACGACTACACCCTGCCGACGGCTGTCAGCTCCAATAGCAGGTATCGGTTCATGGGGATGGATGCCTTTGAAGACTACACCTTTGGCAGCTCAGAAGAGGGCCATTTCAACTACCGTGAGTCGGTCGATGCAGATGGCAGCCTGGGCGTACGCGTATCAGAGCAATACGCACACACCGGTCGCACCAGTCTGCTCCTTCCTCCAAATGAAAAAGCAGAACTCACGCGTCAGTTGCTGGGCGAATACCCCGAAGACCTTGATTCGGACGACGACGGGATCAACGACGTAGCAGATAAGTGTCCTTACCTCAACATCCCGGATCAGACCGATTATGACGGGGATGGAATCGGAGACCTGTGTGATGACGATCCTGTTCCACAAATCACCATGATTAAGATGGGTGCGCAAACCCGGGCCTGGAACAAAGAATCCGAATTCATCATCCATGGCAACCCCAATAGCACGGTCAATTTTGAAATTCAGATACTGAGAAGGGGGAGGAACGGATTGAGCATCTGGCTCAATGACGAACCCATTCCTACCGATCAGGACGAATACGCCAGTTCCGTGGAGCTGGACCTGACGGGTAAAGCCTACATGACACTAAAAGTGCAGGCCCACAAGGACAAAAAGAAAAACAGGGTCCTCGCCCAGTTTGTGTTGATGGATCAGACCAGTAGCACGGCTCTTTGGGAGACGGCCGTAAGAATGTGTCCCAGGGCATTTAAACGAGTGGATAGCGGGACCGGAGATACCGGACATCCTGAATGGAACTGTGATTCACCCAGACCCTAACCTAATAATTCAGCGATGAATAAAAAGAAGCTAACCTCTAACCAAGGACTAAACGTGAAAAACAGAGCAATTCAGGAAGAGAAAAAAGACAGCCATCGAGGTGGCATTCGTGGGATGGCCTTATCCCTCGCCCTGCTTTTATCAACGATGCTGTGCGTACAGGCACAAGTCGCTCCCGAAGAACGACAAGCATTGGTCGATCTCTATCAGGCAACAGATGGAGACAACTGGACCAACACCAAAGAAGGAAACAAACCGTGGTTGATTAATGATCCCCAATCGCCCGTTAGCGATTGGTTTGGAGTGACGGTGAGTAACGGGAGGGTGACCCGGTTGAGCTTAACCAACAATGAGCTGACCGGTTTACTGCCCGCCTCCATTCAGCAGTTGTCCTCACTGCAGGTACTTTCTTTGGGAAGGAACAAGTTGTCCGGCCCGTTGATTGCCGAAGTTTTCAACCTTCCCACTGTCTTCAATATTTCCCTTTCGGACAACCAACTGTCAGGACCCATCCCAACGGGGATCACACAAGCCACCCGGCTCACGCTGTTGTACCTCGGTGCCAATGAACTGTCCGGCGATATTCCGGACGAGGTGGGCCAACTCACCGGTCTCACCTTATTGTATTTGAATGATAATCAACTGACGGGGAGCATTCCGTCCAGCTTTACCTCGCTGACTAAGATGAGACGGTTGTTGCTCAACGACAACCAACTGACGGGTCCCATACCTACCGGTTTTGGAAACCTGAAAGAAGCCATTGTGTTGAATTTAAGTAAGAATCAACTGAGCGGACCCATCCCCGGTGACATCGTGGACATGGAGGCGATGTTAAGTCTTTCTTTGAATGCAAATAACCTGACCGGCACCATCCCGCAAGACATCGGGCAATTGACCAACCTGGAGCAGCTACGGTTAGACCGCAATCAATTAGCAGGAGAAATCCCTGCCTCCCTGAGTAATTGTACGCAACTAATGCGGCTCTATCTTTACGACAATCAACTATCGGGTCCGTTACCATCGGGATTAGGACAGTTGACCAACCTTCAGGTCTTATGGGCATACGACAACCAATTGTCCGGGGCTTTACCGGCCAATATGGATCAACTGAGTCAATTTACCAGTTTTCAGATTTATAGTAACCAATTTGTTTTCAGTGACTTAGAAGAAGCGCATCCGGCGCTTACTCAAAAGATGGGCAGTGGGTTTCGTTATTTCCCTCAGGCCAACCTTCAGGTCTCCGGGACCATCGAGCCGTTTTTGGGCGAACCCTTTACGCTGGCCAGTGGGTTGACCGGAAGGGACAACCGCTACGAATGGTTCAAAGACGATCAGGTACTCTCAGAAGCCACCTCCTCCGATCTGAGCTTTGACCCGGTCGCACCCGCTACTGCCGGTAACTACACGTTTCGGGTCACCAATTCAGCCATTCCCAATTTAGTGCTGGAAAGTGAGCCCATCACCGTTAGCCCGATTGAAAACCCGTGCCCGGTACCTGCTACGGAAAAAGAAGCATTGATTGACCTTTACTATAGTACCGACGGCCCCAACTGGACGAACCGTACAAATTGGTTGTCTGACGCACCCGTTTGTGACTGGGAAGGTGTGACGGTAGCAAATGGAGTGGTCACCTTACTCGAACTACCGGAAAACGGGCTGTCCGGCACCATACCTGCCTCCATCGGAGCGTTAAGTCATTTAATCCATCTGGATCTGAGAGGCAACCAGATTGAGGGGGAAATTCCGCCTGCAATAGGTACGTTGTTTGAATTGGAGGTGCTGGAACTCTCGGAAAACATGCTGACAGGCAGTCTGCCGCCCGCTTTAGGAAGTGCCTCACAGTTACAGGAGCTTTCCCTCAGTGAAAATGCACTTAAAGGCCCCATTCCCATTGCCTTTTGTAACCTGGGAGCACTCAAAAAACTGGACCTTTCCAACAACGAACTATCGGAAGAAATACCAAAGGAATTGGGCATTTTGACCCAACTCGTTCATTTGGATTTGAGTCAAAACGCATTGACCGGCTCCCTTCCCAACCGGCTGACGGCGCTCTATCAGTTGGAGTTATTGGATCTGAGCTTCAACCAACTTTCCGGTTCCATTCCAATAAATGTGGGCGAAAACTCCCGGCTGGAAACCTTCAGGTTTCAGGAAAACCGCTTCATCTTTTCTGATTTTGAGTCGAAACACGAAGCGTATCAGGATTTCATCAATACCGACTATCAATATGCCCCGCAAGGCCTGACGGATACCCCTGAAAACCAGACCGTATCGCTCGGCGGAAGCACGACCCTGTCGACCTCACTGTCCAGTGAAAACAACAGCTACCAATGGATCAAAGAGGACGAACCGCTGGATGTTGCCACCCGTGAACTGTCCATTGAAAATGCCTCCGTTGCAGATGCCGGGGTGTACACCCTGGAAGCCACCAATTCGGTGATTGAAGGGTTGACGTTAAGACGAGAAAATATTAACCTAAAAGTAGAAGGGAATTGTGTCGTTTCCGCAACGGAATTTGACGCACTTGTGGCGCTCTATCAGGCCACCAATGGCGCAGAATGGACCTATACGATCAATGGCGACCAACCCTGGAACATCGATGATCCCAATGCGTCCGTTTGCGACTGGTACGGCGTGGTCGTAGAAGGTGGCGCCATTGTAGAACTGAACCTGGGAGCAAACAACCTGAAAGGTGAGTTGCCTTCATCCATAAGCGATTTATCAAACCTGAAAAAACTGGACCTGTCCAACAATCAATTGTCCGGGGCATTGCCACTTTCACTGAATGAAATCACCACATTGGAAAGCCTGGACATCCGCAATAACACCTATGTGTTTTCCGGCCTGTTGGACTCCTTTCAGGGGTTGACCAATGCCATGGATGCGGCTTACCAGTATGCCCCTCAGTCGGGTGTGGGAGCACTTACCGTTCTCAATCTGGCGCTAAATGGCGCTTTTGATTTGAGTGTCCCTGAATTACTCACAGATGGAGGAAGCTATCAGTGGTACAAAAACGGGCTGCCGATAGAAGATGCAACTGCCGCAAACTATGCACGTACTAATCTTGCTGCCGATGCTTCAGGCATGTACTTTCTGGAAGTGACACACCCTGACATTCCCTTACTTACTATCAATTCGGCTCCTTTTTCAGTAAATGTATCCGATCAAACGATAGACTGTGGCATTTCAGTGGCTGAAAGGGAAGCGCTCATTGACTTTTATCAGGCGACCGGTGGAGACAACTGGTTTAACAAAACGAACTGGCTTTCCGATGCTCCGATTTGTGAGTGGTACGGGGTAAAAGTGGTAGATGGCAAGGTGCTGGATGTATCGCTCCCTGCAAATAACCTGACCGGAAGTATTCCGCCATCGATCCAGGGGCTTTCCAATCTGGAGTTTCTAAGTCTGGTGGGGAATCAACTGACCGACGAAATTCCGGTAGAAATAGGAGAACTGGCCAGTCTCCAATACCTGTGGCTCACGTTCAACCAACTAAGCGACGAAATTCCGGGAGAACTAGGGGAATTGTCCAACCTCCGGTCGTTGATACTAAGCAATAACGAATTCACAGGAAACCTGCCGCGTTCCATCGCCAGCCTTCCCGAGCTGGAAGAAGTGTTGCTGGACCTGAATGGCTTATCGGGAACCATTGACGATGCGTACGCTAACCTGGAACGTTTCAATATCTCAGGAAACAACTTTGTTTTTGAGGATTTTGAAGCCTCCTTTCCATTGTTTCAATCCGGTTTGGGAGACCGTTTTACCTATACTCCACAAAAAGAGGTAGGAAATGAACAGTCCGTCCTGCTACAGGTTGGCGAGCCACTGAATTTGAGTGCCCCTCGTTTTTCAAACATTAACAATACGTACCAATGGTTTAAGGACGATGTACCGCTAACAGAAGCCACGACAGCCGGGTATGAGGAATTAAATGTGGAATTAGCCTCCGCAGGGACCTACTACCTGGAAGTGACTAATTCCACAGTGACTGATTTAAAAATCCGAACCGCTCCGTTTATCGTAGCAGTTCAGGATGGCTGCGTCTCTGAACGTCAGCGACAAGCCCTCATCGATTTTTATCAGGCCATGGACGGCCCGAACTGGATCAGAAACGACAACTGGCTTTCGGATACACCCGTCTGCGAATGGTTTGGGGTGACGGTAAGGCAGGGTGACCAGGTGGTAGCCATCGACCTGCCCGAAAATGGGTTGCGGGGGATCATACCGGAGGCCATTCGGCACTTATTTAAACTTTCCCGACTCAACTTATCAGGTAACGAAATTGCAGGTGAAATTCCGGAGGTTGTCGGAGAGCTGGATGTTTTAGAAGTACTTCAGCTGGGAAGAAACACCTTAGTGGGAGGTATCCCTGAATCCATTTTCGATTCGCAATACCTGAGAGTACTCGAATTAGATTCAAACAGACTTTCCGGAACCATTTCTCCGGAAATAATTAATCTTCAGGAGTCATTATCTCTACTCGATCTGAGTGCCAATAAACTGGAAGGAACCCTACCGGAAGAACTATGGGAAAATAGAAAGCTGCGAACAATAAAATTGCAGCATAACTTGCTATCGGGTGGCATCAGCCCGGCAATTACCAACCTAACCAGCCTCCATACATTTTGGGTTTCTCACAACAACCTATCCGGGACGCTTCCGGAAGTAATGAGGGACTTACCTCTTCGCAATATTCAACTTGACCATAATGCCTTTTCAGGCCGGTTGCCTTTTTTCGATTTAACTACAGGGGGACCATCTCGTATTTTTTCAAGTTTAAAGATAGAAAACAACCGTTTTGTTTTTGCTGACTTTGAAACCGAATTTGACTACTACAGGGACAACTACAGGGCTTTTACCTATTCGCCACAAGCTAGAGTAGACCGTACAGAAACAATTTACGTTCGTCCGGGAGAGGACGCCACCCTTTTCACCGAAGCGTTGACAAGTCCTCAAAATACCTACCGCTGGTTCAAAGAAGATCAGTTTTTTACCGAGACGAGTGATCGTGAAGTTCTATTGAGCAACATCGGCGATGGCGAGTTAGGTACCTATTATTTCACCGCTACAAACAGCACGGTGGACGGGTTGACCCTCGAACGAAACCGCCTGACGGTTGCTTATGAAGTGGTAAACCCGCCAAACGACGGTTGCGATCCGCTTAGTACGGTGGCCGATGGAACGTTTGAAAGCTGCATTTCTACCGCAGAAAATCAGCTCGCTGAGCCCAATGAAACGGTTTCCTGTAGCCAATGGGATAGCCCGATGGCCGGAATAAGTACGGTGTTGGCAGCATCGGTCCAGCCAGCGCCCGGAGCATTTGTTTCCATGACGCATTTGATCACCCCCTCTCCAGAAGGAGGCGTGTTTGCGACGGGGTACGGGACGTTGCTGAATTCCGGTGTGTTTGAGTCGAGTGAATTAAGCGTGGAACTGAACGGCCTGGAGTCCGGAGCGTACTACCGGGTGTCATTTTATCAAAGCAATGGGGGACATACGGCACAAGAAAATGGGAGGATAGCGACGATCACCGGAAACTGGAAGGTCGGACTAGGAAGGTCCACATTATCCTCCAAACCGATGGAAATCATCGCCATTAGCCGCACCACCGCTGCCCCTCGATGGGAGAAGGTGCAACTCACATTTGAGGCTTCCAATACCGACGAGCGCTTGTTTTTTGAAACCGAAGGCAGGTTTGAGTCAGGGGGTCCGTTTCAGGCCCAGTTTCAGCTACTGATTGACGGAATTAAAGTAGAAAAAGTAGGGGGAGACTGTGGAGAAGATTTTGAACAACAAAGCTTTTGTACCTCCATTGACGTTCCGAATGTTGGAGACCTTACGGCTCCCGTTTCAGGGATAGCCACCTGGTATGAAACACAAGCTGGTGGCGAACCGCTGGAATTGGACGTGGAACTGGAGGACCAACAGGTGTACTGGGCGGAGGTGCCGCTCAATGCGGATCGTATTCCGGTCAGGGTGGTCTTCAATGAAGGTGCTCCCGGGGTGGAAGAAGAAGACTACCAGGCATTTACCATTTTAGAAGACGCCAGAATCAGGGACCTGGAAATCACCGGAACCAACATCACGTGGTACGACGCACCTACAGGAGGCACTCAGTTGTCGTCAAACCATACATTGGAAAACGATCAGTCCTACTACGCACAGCAGGGAACAAATAGTTGCCGCTTTGAAGTCTTTGTTGCCGTTGAGGTTTTCGAGCCGGATGTGGAGTTGTGGCAGTCGTTTTGCCTGTCGGACAATCCCACGTTGGAGGACGTTCAGATTTCCCTGACGCACGATCACGATACGCTGATCTGGTATCAGGAGGAAGTAGGGGGAGCACCTTACACGAGTTACGTGTCCCTGTCTGACGATGAGGTGTACTATGTCGTGCAGCGAGATCCGTTAGGCAACGAAAGCAACCGGGTGGGTGTACGTGTTTCCGTTGTGGACGTGCCTTCCCCGGAAGTACAGTCCGGTCAGCAGGTCTTTTTCATAAGTGAGGCACCCACGGTATCCGACCTTCAGGCGGTGGGAGAAAACCTGGCCTGGTACGATGCTCCGGTCGGCGGAAACCTGCTAAGGCCCAACCAGCGACTGGTCAACAATACCTTCTATTATGCCTCACAGACACGGGATAATTGTGTGCTGATACAGGCAGACAATTGCCAGCCATGTGTCAGTGCGGTACGAGCCCCTGTAGAAGCGATCCTTTTGGAGGAAGAGCCACCGGGCCTGATTGGCTGCGAGCGGTTTCGGCCTCAGCCCGGAGAGCGCTACGTGGTGAGTGCATGGGTGAGAGAAGACGGCATTAAAGTAAAAGACTCCGAAGTGATTCCTTTTAGTGAGGTGAGTAACAAGTTTGTGGACCTGCTGAACTACCTGATGGAAGAAGTGGTCTTTTCCGAAGACCCTAAGAAACGAAACCTTCCGGCAGTCTTTGTGCCGGGGGCAGCCACCCGCGAGTTTGATGTATTGGTTCCTTACGTAAAAGGAGCGACCAGTAAAAACCTGACCCTTTACAACTTTCAGTACATCAAAGAAAGGCAGCTTCCCGGGACGGGACCATTCAGGACCATTGGCTTCTCTTTTTCGCTGGACCCGAACCAACAGTACGTATTTCAATACCGAACGCCATTTGTGAGAAAATCAGGACAGTCCGTCGGGTATAACTATCCACTGCTGAATAACCCGTCTTTGTCACTGGTATTTACCGGGGCCAGAAACTGCAACACCCGATTTTGTTTTGAATCCGAGTTCAGCATCGGGCAGGGGACGCCATTTGCCTATACAGAAAACCTTCAGTTCAATCAAAGCCCAACCTTTTCCGGCATAGAAGAATCGGTAGAGTTTTTCGACTACGAACCCGACCCCGATTACCACGCGATGACGTATGCTAACTCGTTGCTGAGGCTGACCTACCGGGATACGGAAGAGGAAGTCATCACGTTAGCGACCGACAAAGTGGAGTTCAAGCCTAAAGGCGCGGTGATTGACGGGTGGCAACGGGTCTTTGCGGACTTTACCATCCCGCTGGAAGCTTTCAATATGACCATTTCGCTGGAAAGCAACCTGGAAGATCCTGCATCAGCCGGACTCAATGTCTACTTTGACGATGTCCGGGTCCATCCCTACGAAGGGAACATGAAAAGCTTTGTGTACGATCCGGTGACCCAGCGACTACAGGCAGAACTGGATGAAAACAACTATGCCACTTACTATGAATACGATCAGGAAGGCGGACTGGTGAGGGTAAAGAAAGAAACCGAACGAGGCATTTACACCATTCAG
Organism: Bacteroidota bacterium; assembly: GCA_039192005.1. GTDB lineage: Bacteria > Bacteroidota > Bacteroidia > Cytophagales > Cyclobacteriaceae > Ekhidna. Next base: position 13,042 of record JBCCXH010000004.1, on the reverse strand, counting down.
GAAACCCGATCAGGAAACATCAAAGTAGCACACTAAAACACCTAACGCAAGTGAAAAATTTTATCTTAAAACTCGTCCTACTGCTGGGTGCCGTATTTACCGGCTATGCCCAACGACAGGCGGCACCCTTGATCCAACAAGTAGCAGAAAAGTACCAACAGGCCGAGGCCTACGAGATCCAGACGACCTACCGAATGTTTAGGGGATTTTCCGGAAACCAGGTCACCGAGTCCTACACCGGCTCGGTGAGCAAGCGGGGGGATTTCGTTCGTTTTTCCATGCTTGAAACAGAGATTGTCCAGGAAGGAAGCACTCAATTGATCATCGATCATGCCACCCGGCAAATGGTCCATGCGACCGTAAGCGAAAAAGCCATTGCTTCCAACCCGGTCAATATTGTGCAATACCTGAAGGTATTTGATAAGCGTTCGGTGTATGAAAAAAACGGGATGCTGGTCTGCGAACTGGCCGGCAGTCAGCTTTCGCCGGACATGCCTTACGGGAAGGTCGTGTTTTACATTGAAAAAGCGCATTACCGGATACAGAAACAGGTCCTGTACTTCTCACAGATGATCCCCTTTGTGGACGGTACTTCGAAAGAACGCCAACTGGATGTCGGAAGGCTGGAAATTGATTTCAGCTACGACGCCGTAGACGATGCACGCCATCGCCGACTCAATGACTACGTCACCGGGTCATCTGACCGTGACCTGTCGCCCGCAACTACCTATTCTACCTATCAACTGATTAAACAAGCCAACTAATACGATGCATCCAGCCCAACGAATCATGAAATCTTTCCTGTTATTACTTGCATTGTTGCCTGCAGGCTTCGGTTTACACGCACAGGAAACACAAACGTATCCCGCAGCGGACATTCAGTCTGCGCTTGGAAGCGGTGAAGTACTTACCCTGTCCGGCTCGGTAGCAGCAGGCCAGACCATACAAACGGTAGCAACTGGTGTCTTGCTTTCGGTAGCAACCGACCTGCCACCGCATCATCCATTTACCTACACCCTCCGGCTGGAAGTGATTCCGTTCACCTCCACCGGGCAGTTAGACGAAAATCGTGGCGGCGAGGTCACGCTTCGGGTAGGCAAGAATGCGACGCAGGTAGCCTCTGACAGCCTGTACGACCGCCAAATGTTGCAGTTGGAAAACGCATACGGGGTACAGGTGCGGTTGCTGGAAGGAAGGTACAAAGACGAGACGGACGGCAGCATAGAGATCGATGGTTCGGTGCCGGAAAACGTTCAGCTTACCCTTTCCTTTGATCAGGATGCCTACCTGGAGATCGCAAGCGCACCGTTTGAGGTCAATGGGGCATACGATGATCTGCACAATGAATGGGTCATTAGCTGGGCGGACGTCGCTCATGCCATCGGTTACGATGTCGAATGGACCTGGGTAGACAATTATGGGCAGGCATACGAAGTGCCAGGAGACGCCGATGAAATCCTGTTTGACGAACGTGATTTTCAGTGGAACAGTACCCGCATTCAAACCACGCAAACCAGCTACCCCATTCCGCTGATCTATTCGAGTGGGTGGCTTATTTACCGGGTGCGGGCCGTAGGAAGGTACGCAGACCATCCCGACAAGCTGCGCTATGGGAAGTGGAGCAGCGACGACGAGGTCAAATCAACCGTAAACGACTGGCCACACGTCTACGAAGTCTCCTCTCATGAAAACGATAAAAACTGGCAATATCAGGCCAGCTACGCAGAAGACGGAAAAAGAAAAGAAGTGGCGAGCTACTTTGACGGGACGCTGCGCAACCGCCAAACGGTGACCAAGATCAATTCAGACGATAACATCATTGTGGGGGAGGTGATCTACGATGCACAAGGCCGGCCCGCCATTGAAATCTTGCCCGTTCCGACCGACGGGTCACGGATCGGGTTTCATCCAAATTTCACCTTCAACACGTCAGGAAGTAGCTACACCTATCAGGATTTTGATCTGGACGGTCAAAACATACTGGACGTACCCAATCCGGGAAAAGCGATGGCTTCTTCTACCGGTGCGGCCAGGTATTATGCACTCACCAATGACCTGAACGTACCTTTCAAAGAGCGAATCCCTGACTCCGAAGGTCACCCGTTTTCTCAGATCGAATACGAACCGGACAACACCGGCAGGATCCGACGAAAAGGAGGCGTGGGCGTACACCATCAGTTAGGCAGCGGCCAGGAAATGGAGTACTACTACGGTACACCGGAGCAAAAAGAACTCAACAGGCTTTTTGGATACAGCGTTGGCAACAAACTCAGGTACAAAAAGAACGTGGTGATTGACCCCAATGGTCAGGCCAGCATTAGCTACATTGATCCGCAGGGAAGGACCATTGCTACCGCACTTGCAGGGGTAAATCCAGACCACCTGGACGGCCTCCCCGATGAGGACCCGTTGACGGAAAGCAACCTGCAACATGAGTCCATTACCGTAGATCTGCTGGGCAAGCTCAGTGACGATGCCGTAGACACCGGGTTTGATAACAACATCAAAGGCACTTCGGGTGAAACGGGGCCGTTACCGGATCAATTGGTGTACAACGGAACAAAAGTGACCCCTTTTGACGACGAGTTGAGTTTTTCCTATCAACTCGCGAACGACCCTTCTTTCAGGTACGGGTGTGACGAACCGGACAGTGAAAAAGCTTATCCATTGGTTTACGATTTTTCCATCGACGTTTTGGATAAAAATGCGGCAAGCAAACTCGCTACGCCTGTCAGTCAACAAGTAGACCTTTCGGAAACCGATGGTACTTTTGAGCTAACAGCTCCGCTACAAGCGATCAACATGCCAAGAGGTTCGTATCGGGTCAGTAAGCGTTTGGCGGTACACGTACCGACCATGGAGCAATATGCAGACGACTACGTCGAGCGGCTTCAGGACCCGACGGATGCGTGTTACGTGGCACCGGAAACCGTATCGGACCTTCCTGCGCTTGACCTCTCTGGGTGTTTCGTTACCTGTGAGGATTGCGAAGCGGCCCTGATCACTACCTATGGTGATCGTGAGGGCTACGCGACCGACCAGGTGGCGGCTTACGACTTTTCAGAACTTTCCTATTTAACTGAGGAAGAACTTTCCATCGAAAAAGCACGAATGAAAGTCGCTTTTGAAAACCAGTGGGATGCCCTGATCGTTGCCTGTCGGGCACCTTGTGCGGACACGAACGTGACGGACGGAGACGATCCGGTTCAGGATGAGGTAGCTGTCGCAGTGGAAAACTCGACGATGTGCGCCATTGCGGCAACGGCACTGACCAATGACATGAAGCCGCTGGGTCAGTACGGGAACACGACCGTCAACGTGTACGAAAACCAGGACCCCGAACTGCCGGATACCAGTGAAAATTCGGATGCGTTGAACATCTTCAGCATGGCCAACGAACTGTACAGTACCCGGCTGAACAACGGCACCGAGCACCATAGCTGGCGCAATCCCTACCACCCAACCCTGGATGAGAGACCTGCGGCAAACGCCACGGAACTTTACACCAAAGGACATTATTACGACGAAGACGGGCGTGTGAGCTATGTGCCGGTCAAACGAACCGTGACTATTGAGTATGACGAGGAAGAAGAGCAGGAGGTCGAAGTCATCACTTTTGATCCTCCTGTTTTTTCAACCGCCAACCCCATTCCGGCGGACCGCGACCGGCCGGATGACGAAGACTATTTGGTAGAACCTCAACATTTGAGTGAAGCAAGCGACTTTTTATCCGAAGGCACATGGCAGGACTCCTGGGCCCATTCGCTTATTTCGTACCACCCGGAGTACTGCTACCTCGTGTATGCAAACGCATTGTGTGCTGTTACCGCCCGTGTAGGAAGCGGTGGGCCCTTCATGAACTCCGACGGATACGACAACTACCTTCAGACTACCACGACCTACGAAGAGGCAAAGGCAAACGGATTACTGGACTCAGAGGAGACGTTAGGGGAATTGGACCCTTATTTTTCAACGAACATACCCGGTGTACAGGATGCCCGGGACATTCGTGAAGACCTGATGTTTGAAGCCCTCACCAACAACTACAACGGCAGCCCTCACTACCTGATGAAGTTTACCTATGCGACGATGGCCTGTAGCAGCCTGGGTACGTGCGAACTGGCAGCGGTCACTTCCGGTGCGCAGATCCTTAATGCCGTGGAAGCCTTTCCTGATGAAGCAGAAAAAGACCAGTTTTGGAATACCTACAAAGCGAACTACCTGGCGTTTAAGCAGGTGATCCAGTCACTTTTTGCCAATATTTATGCGAAGAACAACAACTGTTACAATGGCTGCATCGGGCCGGATACGCCTCCTACGAATCTGCTGACGGTCATTTCGGATTACAGCAGTGCCATTAAAAATCAGGTCAATGGTCTGATCAATGCAGGCACACAAAGCATTTGCAACGATCCACTTTTGGACAACTACCAAAACAAAGCGAAACGCTTCAAGCCGTCAGACAACCTCTACCAATCGGGAGACAGCAATCAGGATATTTACGAAGACCTTAGCGAATACACCAACTACGAATACTACGTCTCGACAGGTGTTTGTCCACTGGCACGTGACCTGGAGGTATTTCTGGCCTATCACTTTGATGCGTACAAAGGAGGGAATCTCACAGGTACGCATACCTATGGAGAGACCTACCTCAGTTCACGGTTGTTTGAAGACCTGGGAGGGACCTATCCGAGCGAGGTGACGGTGGAGGTTGAGGTAGCTGAATCGGGGAGCGACCTGACCCTTCAGTTTTTACAAAATAACGAAGAAGTGGGCGACGAGCCGCTCACGGTCACTTTACCCTCAGGGTATGCACACAGTTGGAGTACGTACGGAGCAGGCTGGGTCATTACAGAAGTAAAGAACATCTACACCTCCTATGAAAACGAAACGTTCAGCTACGAGGTCGTCGCACGTGTACAGGAAAGTGAAGATTCGGAAACGTTTGAAGAGATCATCCTGACCGGAACGACGGTCGCCCGCATTGCCGAATGTAGCATTACGGAGACAGGTGGTGTAGGCGAGTACATTCCAAATGGAGGGGGATCAGATCTGGCAAGTTGTTCGCTGGAAAGTGATTTTGCCCGGTCGCTCACCAAGTTGATGTACGAGTTGGAAAGGCAGGGGACGATCAATGGTTCGGTTCTCCTTAATGGCTTAACTGTGTACGCAAACGGATTTCTACCAGATTTCTTCGAAACCGGAAGTGCGGTCTGGTTCAATGAAAACCGGTCAGTCTATGCGATCGAAGTAAACGGTACTCGAAAGATGCAGATGGAGCTGGAAGCACCGTTGGACCCGGCGGCTATTCATGCCATTACCGGCGTAAATTTCAGCTATGCCTACAACGAAGCAGGGGAGATCACCCATCAGAATGTACGCGTGACGTACCAGGAAAACCTGTCATTGGATGCGAAGGTAATTACAGGACGCATTTATGAATCGTGTACAACAAGCAACGATGGAGATGACTGCATCGGGCTGGACTGCGACGACGATGACGACCCCATTTTGACCGTAGCAAACCCATCCAATGATGTCACGCTGGCGGCACGCAATAGTACCGGGGCCAGCTGTCGGTTGATCAACTTTTTGTGTTGTGGAGACATCAATGATTTGGTGGGAGAGGAAGAGGTGTGTGACCCCACAGTTGCTGTCGATGCAGACCTTGCGAATACCTTTGGAGAGGAATTGAAGACCTTGTTAAATGGCCTAATCACAGATGGAACCATTACTACAGAGAATTTGGGACGCACGTTATCTCTCGAAAATAATGCAGGGTATGGGGCGTTTTTACAAAACTTCTTCACCTACCAGTCGGTCGATCATGCGGAGCGATTTCCCGATAACGATCTTTTAGGAATCGATTTTACAAATACGAAACATGTAAATTTTGTCTTGAATAGCGTATTCGGTCCTAATAATTATTCGATGAGGATTAGCTTTTCGGATGTGTTTTCTTTTCATTTTGTGTTTGAAGCAAAGTACCCGAATGACGGATCGAGACTACCCATCTTGCCGCAAACGATAGAAAACATTGCGTTAGATCCAAACCGACCGGACGATGATTATCGTTTTTTAATGACTTATGTAGATCAGTTAGGGGAGCGCGAAACCGTACCATTTACCACTCTGAATGCCAGGTTCCATGACCGTCTAATCATCAAAAACAACCCGGAACTGGACCCTCCACAGTTCGGAAACTACTCCTATTTTTTAAGTAGGGTACATCATCGGCTTTCATTTAGGTGTGATTTGATGGAAAAATACAAGGATACTTCCCTCGATACCGATCCGGACCTCGATCCAATAGATGTCATTGTGTGTGAAGAACACAGGGTGGAAGAGATAAAGTTTGAAGGCCTGTGCCGTCAGGCACTCAACCAATCCATTCAGTACATCAAAGACAATAATATCAGTACAGTTAATGCGAGAACTTATCGAATAACGGAGAGTTCTGCGGGGCTTTTTGCTATATTCAATAATATTTTCGTAGACGGTTTCTCGCTATTACCAAGGGCGAGTCGGATGCTAGAAGACGTTATTTCTTTGAGTGCACCCAGTACCAATCCTGAGGTCAATCTGGAAAAAGAAGAGTTTCAACTTATTGTTGCAGGAAAGAGCATCGTGGACGATGAGGAGTTCAGGATGGATGCAGTAAGCTCTTTAGCAGGATATCACTTCAGTCGGCAGTCTTTAACACTTAATACCAGGGTTAAAACAGAAGGAAATACGGTTAAATCTGTATCGTTAACAACGTACCTCGAAGAGGACCTGAATAGCATTCAGGAGATACTGAATTTTTACATCGTAGGAGTAGACACCATCGGCTTCGAAGATGTTCCGGGAAGCAATCTTAATTCAGCATTTAATGCGACGAACGGCCGTCACATTACGTTCAAGAGTAACATCGTTTATCGTGACTGGAACAATGAAATTGTCACTGCAAAAAATGTTTTTTCATCGATGTTATATAGTTCATCGTCAGGGGCTCCACTAGAGTTAAATCTTACCTTCTGTGAAGTATTGGATGTAGAGTTAGAAGAAACGGAGGATAACTACACAGAATTGGTATGCGACAACGGGGAAGTGGATTTAAAAGGTAAGTTTTCCCTTCATGTCAAAAACCTTTTCAATGAGCTGATTGAAAACAATGCCTTCGATGACTCCAATGAGCTGAAACAAATGGCATTAACCGATTATCCTGAGTATTCAGATTTTTTGAAAGGATTTTTCACGTTGAACACCGCTAAGTTTTACAGAGAAAACCCAAGCCGGGACATTCATAACGGAGCCGCAAACTACAGTGACCTGGATCAGGTCTACATGATTTGGGAAAAAAATGCGGTTTCTTATGTAGTACATTTCATGTATGCAGACCTCTTTTCATTTAATATATACCTGCCGATAAAAAGTGATTTTTCATCGGCAACCAGGATGTCGGACGTAAACCTTGATGACAATGATAAGTTTGAATTCACCTTTGACGATGGACAAGTGCTAACCTCTCAGTATCCCTTGCTGTGTTGGGCAATGAATATCCTTGGCGGATGGCCGGGGGCTCAGAGAAGCAGTTTGGGGATTGTTTATCCGTACATCTCAACAAACATATCTTACGGATGTGATTTAGGTTCGAAATATTCGGACGTTCCGGTAGCGGGTCCGCCGGAGACTTTTGGTAATACGAATGCGTATTTTCTGCCAGAAGCATTCCATTCGAACGAGGATCTTTTTGAGTTGTTCATTAAGGAAGTACTCAATGCGTACTTTGTTAATAATGCAATAGAGTTGCCACTCGACGACATGGAATCAAAAGACCTTGACATCGTGGAACTATATAAGCAGTATGCTGCCAGGTATCATCCGGATTTTGATTTTCCTGCATACAATGACAAAGTCACGATCAGGAAGTTTTCATATGTACCCTTTTTAAACCCGAGAGGAAGGGTTGAGTTCGGAGGTATAAGGGCGGTAGTAACTGGCGAATACAGGGACCTTCCAGTGAGCCTTTTTGGGGTAGATATCATTTTTGAAGATGATTTCAATGATGTCAGTGAAGTATTGGACGTTTACCTGCTAAGAAATACCTATTTAAATACGATCTATGCAACGATCGTTTACAAGAATGGGGATGGAGAGGTTGTTACCGCGAGGAATGTAGCCATATCGAATGAATATAGGTTAGACAGAGAGCCTGGACAGGTTTTTTCTCCCTCGTCTACTGAGCTGTTTTCGAACCTTCTATCTACAAGTACACAAGCTTCTGCCAGATCAGAACCGGTAGTTCTCTCTTCTAATAGTACGAAACCATTAGAAGTCAATTCTTCCGCCCCGACAAAGCTTGTGGAAAATACTGTTGCTTCAGCCAACTCGGTTTCTGAAACAGGAACTACCCGGCAGTCGATAACGAACGTGCTGACAACTTCCGGTATCACCGGATCCATCGACATTCCCGACACGCCGCCCACACCTTGTGACTCCGTCCGGTGTGTGCCGGAACCATTGGAGCCGATAAGCTGTACGGAACAGTACCCGGAGTACATCCGGCTCCTGGATGAACTTGGCGATGTAGACACGGATTTACGCCTGAGCGAAGCTGCGTTTTGCAACAACTCACTGCAATACCTCATGTCCGACTATGCGTTCTATCTGGAGACGTTCAATATCACCAGTTCGTTTGACCTGCACTACCTGTCCATCCAGCGGTTTGGTGCCACCGAGTTCAACTACGGATACCCCGGCATGAGTGCCACCTACGAAGAACGAGAGCCCGTGATTGTATCGTATTATAATCATGTGAATGAAACGGAGGAAGCCGACCGCCTAACCTGGTCAGCCTTTGCCACAGATTACCTCGATAAACCGGAAAATCAAGGGATCTGTTTGCCCCGTCCATTTACGGTAGACATCACGGACATCAGCATCCCGCTTCCGGACGAGACCACGTGTGAGCAGTTCATGACCAGCGTCCACACCGCTTACACCCGCGATAATTACGAAAGCTTTCTGGACCTGAAACGTGAGGAGTTCAAGAAAGCTTACCTGTCCCACGCCATCGACAGTGCGGTGGAGCAGTTGGAGATGACCTATTATGACAAAGAGTACCAGTACACGCTCTACTACTACGACCAGTCTGGCAACCTCGTACAAACCGTACCACCCGAAGGCGTGGACCGCCTGACCGAAAGCGCACTCAACGCCGGGCTGAACGATCAGATCAATCAGCACCGGGCAAGAGATGAGATCGACGAAGACCCGGACTTGTTGCCGAACCATCGCCTCATCACCGAGTACCGATACAACTCACTGAACCAGCTCGTCTGGCAGCAGACACCCGATGGTGGGGAGACCCGCTTCGCGTACGATGCACTGGGACGGATCATTGCCTCTCAGAATGCCAAACAACTCGAAAACAACGCCTTTAGCTACACCTCCTATGATGCGCTGGGCCGGATCACGCAGGCCGGGGAATTTCTGCCGGATGTAGCGGTGACAATTGAAGAGACGACGGGTAAGTTGGTGTTCGCCGCGAGTGGAGAAGAAGTGCCACCCTATGACGAAGTACCCAACCCGAACGCAGACCAGCCCGATCAGCCGGCGACCGTCAGGCGGCATTACCCGGATAACCTGGCTACGGACCGCAACGAAGTGACCCTGACCACCTACACGGAGCCGGTCAGCTTTGCGGCAGACATTTTCGATACGGTAGCGGAAGGGGACGATCATGCCGTGAATGCCCGAAACCGGGTAACCGTGATTTACTACTACGACCAATTCACGTTGGGAACCACCCGGGAAGAGCAGTACGACCACGCGATCTTTTACAGTTACGACATCCATGGCAACGTCAAAGAGCTGGTGCAGCACGACAAAGCGCTGGCCGTCACTGACGACCCCAACTCCGGGATGAAAAAGGTGCAATACGAATACGATCTGATCAGTGGCAACGTAAACCAGGTGACCTATCAGAAAGGAGCGGCAGACCAGTTCATGCACCGGTACACCTACGACGCAGACAACCGGATCACGAAAGTAGAAACCTCCGCCGATGGGCTGCTTTGGGAAGCAGATGCTTCGTATGCTTACTTCGCCCATGGCCCACTGGCCCGTATGGAGCTGGGCGCCCAAAAAGTGCAGGGAACCGACTATGCCTACACCCTGCAAGGCTGGCTAAAAGGTGTCAACTCCGAAAACCTGCAACCTGCCGCCGATATGGGCGGGGATGGAGCCATCGACTCACCCACCGGGCGGGATGCCTATGGCTATTCGCTTAGTTACTTTGACCGGGACTACCGGGCAGAAAATGCGACTACGGCGTTTGTGTACAGTTCAGACGACCGGCTCCAACACGACCGGGACCTGTACAATGGGAACATCAAGCAGATGATCACCAGTTGGTTAGGCAACAACGAGTCGGTATTGCCCTCACAAATCAATCATTATGACTACGATCAGCTGAACCGGATCAAGCGGATGCGGGGCAGCCAGATCGATCAGGGCTTACTGATCCCGGACGGGTACCAGTCTACGTACACCTACGACAACAATGGCAACCTGCAAACGCTGACACGGAAGGCCTTTGATGGCGACGGAGTGCTCCGCGACATGGACAACTTTACCTATCAGTATGAGTTGGATGCACAGGGCAACAAACGTTCCAACCGTCTACGCTCCGTCTCCGACCAGGCATCACTGGATGACCATTTTGACAGTGACATCGACAGTGGCCAGCCCGAAGACAACTATGCCTACGATGCCATCGGTCAGTTGACCAAAGACGAAGCCGAAGGCATCACGGACATCGAGTGGCGGGTCGATGGTAAAGTGAAGGAGATCAGGAAAAACGTGGATGGAGAAGCAACTACGATCCGTTTTACTTATGATGGGCTGGGCAACCGAACAGCAAAAACGGTACTCCCAGCTAACAAGACCACCCTTTACGTCAGAGATGCACAGGGCAATACGATGGCGGTGTACGACAAATACGAGGATACCCCTATACCCGGAGAAGAAGACCCCAAAAACGGGGTGTTCCTGAAAGAACATCACGTGTATGGAAGCGCCAGACTGGGGCTGGAAGAAAAAGAGGTACAGATCACCGAAGAAGCGGCAACGGATTCGCTGTATACCAATGCAGTAGGAGACAAGCGATATGAACTTTCCAACCACCTGGGCAATGTACTGAGTGTGGTGACGGACCGCAAGCTCATCACTCCCGATACGGAGACCTTCCTACCGGATGTGGTGGCTTCAAATGATTACTTTCCATTCGGGATGCTGGTGCCGAAGCCCGGCGAAAGCCCATCGGTGACCTACCTGGCTACGATGGAGGACGAACATGCAGTAGAAGAGCGGGAAAGCTTCGGAGTCAATTACGACCGGGCGACACGGATATCTGCGGAAGTGTACAACCACACCGAAGAAGAAAACGCAAATAAATCCATTCGTCTAAGTGGAGAACGTGGAGAAACCATTGGTCTGGCCAAACTTTTGGAGGTACGCGAAGGAGACACCATCCGTTTGGAAACCTATGCCAAATACCTGCAACCTAAGCCAAATACTGGACCAACAGGGATCGTATCAGGACTGGCGACGGCATTTACCATTGCCTTCAACATCAGTCCTACGACGCTGGAGGGCACAGCCAACCCGACGTTTGACTACTTCCATGACCTGTTTGCCGCTGGACCGATTACGACAGGTGATGATCGATACGACATCCCGGAGGCATACCTGAACTACCTGTTTTTTGACAAAAGCTTTACCGACAATCAGTTTGGTTTTGTTCAGGTGACAGAAGACGCACGGGTGGTGAGTATAACGGGTGAACATGAAAAACTGGAACTGGAAGTCATTGCCCCGGCAGACGGCTACCTGTACAGTTACCTGTCCAATGAGAGCGAGCAGGTGACAGAGGTTTTCTTTGACGACTTCCGAATTGATCACATCCGGGCCAATGCCTTTGGTCCGAACCTGGCGTATCGGTATGGGTTCCAGGGACAGGAGCGAGACGATGAGATCAAAGGAGAAGGAAACTCAGTGAACTATAAATATCGAATGCACGACCCAAGGGTGGGTAGGTTCTTTGCAGTGGATCCTTTAGAAGCTAGTTATCCATGGTATTCTCCTTACCAATTCAGCGGAAATAGAGTAATACACAAAGTAGAATTGGAAGGCCTTGAGGAAGCTGATCCAAAGAGAGGAAAGAACCGGAATAGAAGTGAAGGAGATGAGTCCTGTGGTGATGTATACCACTGTGGTACGTACGATGACGATGGAACTGTTGAATTTGAGGAAGGATGGTATAGTGTTTCAGATTATGAAAAGATTTCAAATACAAACAGGGTTGTTCAGCATTTCTATTCTAAGTCAGATGGAACGACTCAAGAAGCTAGTATTGGAGCAGCTGGCTTATCACTATTACGCAGTCTACCAAAAGCGGGTGCGGCAGCTGGTTCGGATGGTCCCTTGATAGTCGGAGACATTTTCACAGTAGGGATTATCATAGCTGCATTAACACCGGACGTTTCTACAATTACCTATGAGCCTATAGTTACCGATTTGACCATTGATAAACCTGTGGAAGGATCAGGAGATACTGAGTTGCCGGTTACAGTTCCTATAAATGGAAATAGAAGAGATAATCCAAATGAGCATATTGTCTACGAGATTTGGGGTTATAATCCAATAACTTTAAAGAATGAAACCTTAAAGTACGGGATATCAGATGCTAAATACAATACATTTAATGGCTCAGGAAGTAGTAGACCTACTAGGCAGTTGGCTGCTCTAAGGGCTAAATATCCTCATTTATTGATCAATTATACTATTTGGGCAAGGCCGGAAAGTAGAACACAAGCGTTGGGTATTGAATTAACGTTCGTATCTTACCATGTTGCAATACATGGTAAAATGCCACCTGAGCAATTAAGACCTAATCCATTTTAATCTGGAAAAAAATGTTAAGGTACTTTGAAATATCCTTTGATTATAGTGTTGACCTGACAAGAAAAGCGCAACATATACAATTTATTTTTTT
>JBCCXH010000003.1:0-48233 GCA_039192005.1 Bacteroidota bacterium | reverse complement strand
GGAGCAACCGTGCGGAGCGACCCATGTGGAACAACCGTAGTGGAACGACCCTGACCTTTCACTCCATTTTTCGAATTAATTTGCTTTTATGTCATTGCAACTAATCCACTCAAAAAAAGGTCTGTTATCTTAGAGCTAATTAATTCAAAAGCTATGTATCGAATCAGTGTAGTCCTTTCTTCCATACTACTCATTGTAGTGACCTTATCATGTAAGAATGATGATGAAACGTTGGAACTACCTGAACCTGTTGCCATCACGCTTGATGCCGATGAAGCGACAGTCGTTGCTTCGGCCAACAATTTCACCTTCGATTTAATGGCAGCGATAGAAAAGGAGAAGCCTAACGAAAACTTCTTCATCTCTTCTTTTAGTATCCATTCGGTTCTTTCGATGGTCATGAATGGAGCCTCTGAAGACGCTCAGGAAGGGTTTATCGAAACGCTGGGCCTAAGTGGAATGTCGGTGGATTCCATTAACACATCCTATCAGTCGTTAACTGAAGCGATCTATAGTTTGGACCCTTCCATCACCTTGAACATTGCCAACTCAAACTGGTATTCGGATGAATATACCATCGATGACGGCTTTGCCGATGTCCTCACCACTTACTACGATTCTGAGCTTTTTGAACGTGATTTTGGCAGTAAGACTACCCTGGATGACCTGAATGGATGGGTGGAAACCGAAACGAATGGAAAGATTAAAAACATCCTTGATCAAATCAGCCCCGATGAAGCTATGTTTTTGATTAATGCCATTTACTTCAAAGCCAACTGGACCACTCAATTCGATAAAGATGCCACAACAAACTTCCCTTTTATTCTAACAAATGGTCAATCTGTTGATGTCCCAATGATGGTCTCAGAAGTCAAACATTGGTGGGCTTATGACAATACGTTGAATGCGCAGGTCATTGAAATTCCCTATGGGAACGAAAATTATGCGTTGACCATCCTCCTACCCGATGACGCATCGGAAATCAACAACCTGACCGCAAAGATTGAAATAGATGAGCTAAACGGTACGTTGGCTGATTCGACCACGTTTGTGAGGGACTTATACCTTCCAAAATTTCAACTCGACTTTAAAACTGATCTATTGGATGCGCTTGTCAGCATGGGGATGCCATTGAATGAATTGACCAACCTGTTTGAGGAAACGGTCCCATTGAAAATTAGTCAGGTCATTCATCAATCGTTTTTGGAAGTAAACGAAGAGGGGTCAGAAGCTGCAGCCGCTACTGTCGTCGGTATTGAAGTAACCTCGCTTCCTGCTTCAACCATTGTCAACCAACCTTTTGTTTTTCTTATCCGGGAAAGAAATAGCGGCACCATCTTATTCTCAGGAAAACTTTTAGATCCTCGTTGATAGCGGAATAAATCGACGGGTTCATTTATTTGTTTGTGTACAATTCGTTCACCCTTTTGAGATCAACATGCTGTCCAATCTCATAAAAGTAGTTCAGTTGCCATTTTTGGGTTCGTTCGGCTTGTTTGTTTTTAGCCACATCCCAACTGGGATAAACTCTGAACGCACGCTTCCCTTCCTTCTTAGCCGTTGAAAGGATGCCATTTTTAATCAGCACGGACTTTGGAAAAACAAATTGCCCAAAGTCATTTTCAGTTCTCACATTAATGACAAAAAAATCTATTTCATCAGTTTCCTCAAAAGGTGCAATTGGCCCGTCTCCATTTCTTTTCCAAAAAGTCACAAATTGTCCCACTTTTTTGGGAGTGATTTTAGCATTTCTGCATATCACCTGATGCCCGTTGAGTTGAAATTGGCAAGCATCGTACTCTTTGCTTTCCACTTCTAATCGGAAGTTGGAGATCTTAAGGGCACATTTATCGTATACACGCTCTTTGATCCGGTTCAGGTTCTTATCTATCAACTTCAATTGACCTTTTCTTTTGCTGCGTTTGATTAGTCTTGTGACTGGCAAAACTACTGCTGATTACTATGATTGGGGCTTGTTAGTGATACCAACAAGGGGCGATGGAGAATTGGATCTCTTTCGGTGATGGCCATGGAAAAGCCTTAAGGATATCAGATACCTTGAAATACGCTAGGTAAGAATCTTCGCTTTAGCTTGTTTGATCGCTTTATGGGGCAATGGTTTCTTCCCTCCTGCTACCTCCATTTATACAATGTTTAATTCGTTATTAAGAAGTTCTACCTTAAAATTTACTTTAGCTTTCAAAGCTTCAAAGACCTTTAAAATGGTTTCAATCGTAACATTTTTGGCGTTGTTCTCAAGTTTGGAGATTTGTGATTTTCTAACCCCAATTAACTCCCCAAGTTGTTCTTGAGTTAAGTGCCGTTCTTTGCGTGCAGTTTTGATCATCTCTCCAATGAGTTCGAGCTTTAATTCAAACTCATATTGATCGCGTCTAGGGGTTCCAACCTTACCAATTATTAAATCTTGAGCTTCGTCTAAATTGTATGATTTCATCTTCCTTTCTTTTTCTGTGCAAAGTATTCGTCTCTAATCTGTTCGGCCTTCTACATTTCTTTAGGGCTGACTTTGTCCGTCTTTTTCACAAATCCATGAGTGCCACAAACAAGTGTCATTTCGTTGTTCTCTTTGTCCCAAAATGCCAGTATTCGATATTGAAGTCCAGCGTATTGGGTTCGAAATTCCCAAATGTTTTGATTCAGCTTCTTGAATAGTTTGGGATCGTTAAGAACTTGAGCTTTCCGAATAGTATAGAATATCTTGTCCTGTACTTTATCACTTTGACTTTTGATAAAATCAAAAGCTTCTTCAAGTAACTTTATCTCAAACTTTTTATTCACCTATTTCCAATGAATGCAACGCTATAAAAATACTAAAAGTTTCAATAAAAGGAAACTTTCCTTAGTATATCCCAACTATTTATACTCATTATATTCACAAAATCAACAAGTTCACGTAACGTGAACAAGTAAACTAAATGAACAAAAAGGCTTGTTTGGATATGATAAGAACCCTCGACAGCGAAGATTCGACCATTTTTCACCTGAGGTCTTCGGCTCACAGGCCTCTTTCGAATAGATCAGTTTTTCATACTATGCAAGTATCTGACCATTTGAAAATACTTCCACTTTGCTATCCTGAATTATTGCCAATTCAGCGAAAGGAAGTAAACTCCCATCAGACCCCGATTTGCCATACTTCGTTTATCAATCGAACCTGGAAATGCTATTCCAGTTTTCGTAGAAACTCTTTTGTAGAAATGTTCGTAGTCCGCGAATCGTTCAAAGACGAATGTAAAGTCAGCGTAATATGCTAACATCCAATCCAATTCGTAATCTGATACATTTTTTCCTAGCCTCCTATTAAGAAGTTTCACTACTCGAACTTCCGCCTCAAAATCTAGTTCGCCAATTCCCGTCAGCCATATTGGTTCGGTTACTGCGTACCACATAATGAAAAGTGCTCTCTTAAGGGCTTCTCCCTCTTTTTTGGCTATTCTGGAATATTCAGAATGTATTTGCTTGTATTCCTCCGTAATTTCAGAGTGATCAAGTTGCTCTATTTTGTCTTCAATAGTTCCGGTAAGCTTACAAAGCTTCGAATAAAGATCAAGTTCTCTCTTACCTAACTCATCTATGCTCATGGGAAAATTTGCAGGTATAAGAATGAAAATACGTTAGATATGCCTATTTCTACTAATCAATTCTAAAGGTATCCGTTTTAATTGAGCTTATTTAACTCCTACAAAACCCTACCTCATAGACATCCTATACTTATTGCCTTTTGTTGACCTTCTGACCGGCAAAACTATTGCTTTATGATTGTGACTTGTTGATAACACCAAGAAGGACTGGAAGCTAGTGATTGATCTCCAGTTCAATGATTCAATTCATTCCTGTAGATCTTCATCTCGAAGGGAAGACTATCAGCTGCCATGCGGTGATATTTTAACGTCTCACCAGTTTCAGAAATTTCAACTTTAGCGTACGTCGTATCAGTATCGAAAAAGAGACTAATACTATCTCCATGAATAGCATAGGTACCATATGATCTTTCAACAGCAAAGCACATTGATTTTTTTTCAAAACGCTGATTTGATTTAAAGAGAATTTGCGTTGAACAATTCGCTGCTCCTTCCCGAATCGCAACGAAAATCGGAGGATCTTCAAAATCTTCCGGTCGTACCATACCAATAGGGAAACGGTATACGAGAATAAGTACAAACAGGATAATTCCTGAACTCACTATGTTACTCACATCACCAAGTCCGGTTTTTAAAAGGCTTCTTAATTGCCAAAAAAGTATAGCAACAAGTCCAATATAAATTAGGAAAAACAAACAGAATAAAGCCACGTATTAATGCCGTTGACTTAAGCTTTCAACCGTCTTCACGAATGAAATGAAGTGATCTCATGATTGGTATTTCATCGTATTATTGAGACCGCTTCGCACGCTCGCGGAGACGTATCTCTTAAGTCAACGGCATTAAGTCACGTATGCAATTCCTGGAAGTCGTTCCCGTAAGAAGGAAAGGTTGACAATTGTAAAAAATGAGAGGGCTATTATGGTTGATTTTCTCCTCATCCAAAGTAAGTGATGTGTAAGAAACGTATTTTTTGACTTAGTTATTCCTATGCATCACGAACTACTACTGTGTTTTTATTGGTGTCAATTTTATATCTCATCAAGGAACTCGCTGAGCAGTTGGGATTGCACCTGGCCAGCCTTAACCCTATTCATCTCGTCTACTGATTCTTTAATCCCTTTCAAAACACCCTCCTTATATGGGGTAAGTGGTCTTGCTTTTACAAATGAGAAATTCTTAAGAACTTCCATAAAAAAAGCCGCTTTATCATCTTTTATATCAAGGATAACTTTCATAACCAATGCTTACTACCTACTCAAAGATAAGACATGCGCTTATGTGATCCTCTTTTAGAGAAGGATCATCTAATTGCACCTCTTCATGACTCGTCCCGGATGCTAACCATGTAAGAATATCCGACACTGTTATCCTGGTACCTTTAATGCATGGTTTTCCGAAACGAATCTCAGGGGCTATCGATAGGTATGTGGCTATTTGTTCCATTTATCCCAATTGCGTGAGTTTGTTGGAAACGTGTTTTCAACAAACCTCAAATTTTGCGGTTCTTTTCATTCTTAACAACGAAAAAGCCCCTGCATCACACAACACAGGGGCCAAATTTACTAACCGACAAGCGGTTCTTTTTGAATTTCACGGACATCCGGTATTTTAAACCTATCGGATGCGTGAAATAAACGGTTCTTATTACTTTATCAGTACACGCTCGATGGACATGTGACCTCTCTGCACCACCTCTACGTAATACACGCCTTCTGCCAGGTCGTTCCTGAAGTCGATCACAAATACGGTCTGCTCGATCTCTTCTGGACTGAACGCCTGCTCTTTCAACATGGAGCCACTCTCTGAGTAAACCTTCACGTGTAGCCCTTGCTCAAAATCCCGGGTCAAGAGACTGAACTGGATCCTGTTTCGGTCTGCTGATGGGTTCGGGTACACCGTAGCAATCGGGCTCATCTCCAAACTGTCTGCCAACGACACCTTCACGATCCTCGAATACACCTCTTCCGTACCGGTGTACTTCAGTCTGTAGTAAATGTCTCCACGATAGTTGAAGTGGTCTTCATGACTGTAATCTCCCTCGCTCGTCAACTCATCCAGTGACAGGATCGGCTCGAATACCGTCTCGTACAGGCGTTCCAACTCCAACCCGTCCGACTCGATCAGCCCGGAATACTGCCAGGTCAGCGCGATGCCTCCCGTGCCGTTATAGCTACCGTGCAGGTTGGTCCCTGTCGAGTCAGACCTCGCCGGCAGAACCATGCTTGTATAGATGTCCTCCTCGGTGAGGTTACCGTTTTGATCTTTCACACCACGCACGAATAGCTCTACTTCCTGACCAGCAAACTCGTCCAGCATCAGGTCGTCAAACCTCACGGAAAGCTCCTGCTCGTTTACCTCCACGTCATAGTACTCAGGTGAGATCGTCGCGTAGTTGCTCAACGCGGCCTGAGTGGACGATACCCTGGCTGATTCCTCGGTAGAAAAACCATTGACCATCTGCTTCACTTCGACCACTGCCTCACTTACGTTTTCCGAAAGTACTTCCGTCAGCTTGATCCTGACCGCTCCATCTTCCTCTTTTATGATGCTACTTACTTCAGGGCCCTTACGGTCGATTTCGCCCAGCAACGGATCGGAGAACCTCGCCACGCCATTGCCAAACGCAACGGCACGAAGCAGGTACAGCCCGTCTTCTACCCCACTGGAAAGCTTCCAGGTAAAATCAAACTCCTGCTTTCCGTGTACCAAAAAGTGATTTCTCAGCACGTCGGATGACCCACGCCACACCGTCTTCCAATCGCCATCAAAAGCTTTCGCAAACTGGACGATGACGCTGTCCAGCGTGTGGTTGACACCCGTCAGGTCATAGTCACCAATCGTAATGGGTAACTCATTGCCCGTCTCATTGATGACAAACGAGTCGGATGGACTCACAATGCTCACCGGAGAAGTTTCCAGTGCAAAGTCTCCCACCACAAACGAATACACCAGTGGCTCCGCAAGTGGATTGCCATAAACATCGTAGGCTTCATCCAATCGGATGGTGATCGTGTTGCCGATCTCCCCATGCAAGGCCTCGTTGTTTGGCCCAAACAGCACCGAACTGCCCTGCCCACAGTTTGCCTCCAGGTCCAACAACCTGCCCGTACTTACATCTGTCACCCCCACTCCACTGGTCACCGTGTATGCGACCCCTCGATCACAAGCCAGATTTTCCGCAAACTCAAAGCCCACGTTATCTCCAAACGTAAAGACCGTGTCCGCTGGAAAGGCTGCGGTCAGCATCGGTGAAGTACGGTCAACGGTAACGCTCAGGGTATTTTCGCTCTCTTGCTGCTGACCACCCAAGCCATAGACCACCGCCCTGACTTCGTAATCTCCATCTGCCAGGCCGGAGGTATTGAACGGTACGGTATCCTGTGGGATCAGAAAGTTGAAAGCCAACTGCTGCAAGTGATTCCGGTCTACCGACGCAAAATGCGACCAGTCGTTGTCCAGCTCGTTTCGATAGTGGAACAGAATGGAATCTGCTTGCTTTGTCTCCAGGTTGAACCCTTTATAGATCACGCCTACTGCATCACTCGTTGCCTGGCTTACCACAAATTGTGTCTGCTGCAAACGCACGTCAGATAGCTCAAAGTTGTCTGCATCCAGCCTAAACATCCAGCGGATGGTGTCTTCCTCGGTAGCGTTACCGGCGAGGTCCATCACATGGCTTACCCGAAGCTCCAGGCTGTCTCCGATGTGGCTCAGGTATGCATCTTCACCCAGGACGGCCACCACCCCGTCTTTCGTGTAGCTGATCGTGGCATTTACCAGCGTATCGTTCCCCAAACTAACCACTTCACCGAGGACCTCGAGCGGTTGTATGTCTTCCGCAAACTGAATCGAAACTTCCTCCCCAAAACCCAGGATGTGGTTGCCGGGAGCCGGGTTGCCCAGCACCTTCGGCCTGATCCGGTCCACTACCCCGCTGATCGTATTGGAAAGCTCAAACTGCCCGTCTCCATGAGACACGACCCGAAGCTCATAGGTTCCGTCTTCTTCAGGTGCTTCGAAGGTAAACGTCGTCGTCGCTATGGCATCCAACCGGCTGGCTGCTGATCGTAGGGAGGCGGAGTCTTTACTGGTAAAAGAGATCCATGCATTTTGTGCGCCTTCCAGCCTTCTGTACTCCAATACGAGGCTGTCCAGTTCGTAATCAAACTCAAACGGATCAAAGCCAATCGCTTCTACTGTCAGTTGGGTGTTCTCCATGTTCAGGAAGAAATGGTCGCTCGTAGCAATTTCCACCGGACTGGGTGAGGCCTGGTAGTTATTGATCTTTATGACCTTCGATGGGTCTTCTGCCATGGGGTTACCGGCTAGGTCCCGAATGTTGTGCCAGGTGAAGATCAGGTCTTTGCCCTGGAGCACATCAAAGTCTGCCTCCGGGTTTTTCAAAATGCTCAGCCTGTCGGACCCGATCACCGGCACGAAGAACGAACGATAGACGTCCGCGTCGTTCCCATCCAGGTCCGTCACCGTAAAGTAAGGCTCCTGATTCGTATCCACCGACTCACTGATCGTCACCGCGATCTCATCGTCTCTGCTGAAGATCCCGTCTATCGGGTCAAAGGCCACCACACTTGGAGGCTTTCGATCCAGCCTTCCGGAGACCAGATCAGAGGCAAAGTAATCATTGAGTCCGTCACCTACTGCTGCATACGAATAAACCTGAAGGGAGAGGTCTGCTTCCAGCAGTTCTTTGGGCAGTTGCCAGGTAATTACTGCTCGTAACGCACCGGATTTTCCTTCGTTTTGGTCCTGTAGTTGTTTCCTGCTCAAACTCCCGACCGCGATACGTGTATCCGGGTCTTCTGGGATTACGTAGTACAGGGAAATACTATCCAACAGGTAATCGACATTGTTCAATTCAAACCCTTCCAACACCACTTCCTGTGTGGCGCCCGATGCCGCATTGACCACAAAGTCCCTGGGGGATTTAATGGATATCGGAGAAACGGACTGCCTGTAGTAGTTCACGACAACGTTCCATTCCAGTACCTCCTCCGGCATCGTGTTGCCCGCCAGGTCTTTAATACCTGAGACCCGTACGGTCAGTTCCTGCCCATCCAGCGACAGCAAGTCGATCTCTTGTGGCACGATGTCGATCTGACCACCAGAGAGAATGAAGTCGAACCGATCATCTGTACTGCCTCCTACAACCGTACCGTCTGACGTGGTCACTTCAAAACTGTAGCGGTCACGGTCACTGATGTCCAGCTCTTCGTTGAAGACGACACGGATCAGGTCAAACCTGCCCAGATACCCCAGGATCGGGTACGTGGTGATGGCTTCTGGTGCGGTATGGTCCACGATCCCGCTCACGATGTTGGAGAAGTTTTCCCGGTCTCCGGCTTGTGACACGACCCTCAGGTCGTACAGCCCTTCGAGGCCTGCCGTCAATGCGGGATCAAAATACATGACGTCCTTCGGAAGGGCGTTGGGCTCGTTGCTGACCAACACTTCGTAGTTTTCCAATAACTCAGAGAGCGTGAGCACGTCGGCATCCTGCCAGGCGGTTTCGTCTGCAATCGTCAGCTTGTATTGAAGGACAAACTGATCGATCTCGGAGTTGAGCTGCCCGATGTCATACCCTTCGATGGTCACCGGCACTTTTTCTGACTGGTTCTCGATGTTCGAGATGAAAAACGAAGGTGCGGTAATTTTCACATCGGATGGACCGTAACTGAAGCGATCCAGTTTCAGTATCCAGGAAGCTTCCTCCAGTAACGGGTTGCCGTAAAGGTCCGTTACGCCATCGATGTTCAACCTGAATGACCGGCCAAAATAGTAGTCGTATACTTCTTGTGTGAAGCTGATCTGAATACCGGATGAAGCAACTGATACCATAAACTCGTCGGGCTCCAGGTCATCGTCTCCCGGCTGGGTGATGATGGAAAGGTTTGCCAGTAGGCTGTCGAGCGGCAACAGGCTATAGTTGATCGGCTCGGTAAAGGCGATGGCCGCCTGATCGTTGATGGAAAGTACCTGATCCACCGGCTCCGGGGTGCCTTTGATCTGAGGGTAAATTCGATCGATCACCAGCCCCACCGCATTGGACTCGTTGTACTGATTGCCTCCAAAGGCCAGTGCCCGGACGCTGTACACACCGTCTTTAAGTTCATCTGCGTACCATGCCACCGTATCCACCGGAACGTCGTCTTCCTGCAACCAGCCCTGAGCTACGGCCTCCAGGTAACGGGCTTTCAGTTCAGGTTGTGCGAGGGACTCGAACGTGATCCAGTCCTGATCCGTGGTTCGTTTGTATTGGAAGTCGATACGATCCAGCCGTTGTCGTGTACTGAACACGTCGTAGTCGGTAACCACCAGGTCTATGGAGGTTCCTGTCTGGGTTGTTAAAACGAACGCATCGTTGCGCAACGATGCGGTACTCGCAGGAATGCGGTCGTGATCTACGACAAAAGCCCACGATATGGTATCCATCATAAACACTTCCTCCTCTTCGTCCTCATGCCCCAACCCATTTCCGGCGAGGTCAAAGACTCCGGCTACCTGTACTTCCACCGAGTCTCCTTTCAGGTCACTGAGCGCTTCTTTTGTCAGGTTGAAAACCAGTGCTCCCGATGAACGGCTGACGGTATAATCGGTGGTTTCGGTTAAAACCGCTCCGTTTGCACGCAATTGGTAATACAAAGCGGAAGTGTCCTGATCAATGGCTTCTGAAAACTGAACGGAAGCTACTTCTCCCACTCCCAATATGTGATCGGAAGGTTGTGGGTTTCCTGCAACAACGGGCAGCGTTCGGTCGATGCGTCCTGACACTACGTTGCTGAAGACGTAGTACCCGTAACTGGAGAGGGAACGTGCCCTGACGTCGAAGGCTCCATCTTCTACGGTCGTCAGGTCCCACTGGATGCCGTCTGTCGGTATTTGATCTGCAGCTTGTGTACGCTCGTAGTTGGCCTGTAACTCTTCCAGGCGCTTCCTCCCGATTTCCTGCCAGCCGCCTCCGTTGCGCTGTACTTCAATGGCAATCGACTCCAGGTCGCTGAAGGTGTTGTACACATCGTAGTCTGAAAACGTGATCGTCATCGACTCCTCGTCAAAATGGTTTTTAATGAACCCGTCTTCGGGAGCGATGACCAAAGCCGGCGACGGACGGTGCTTGTACTCGTCAATGATGAAGCTCCACTCGACGACGTCCCCTTCCAGCGGGTTGTGGTACCGGTCAAAAATGCCGCTTGCGGTAATGCTGACCTTTCGCCCGTCGTTTAGCTTTAAAAACTCCTCGTCAAATAAAATGCTGAACTCTTTATCTGAAACGACCACGTCAAATTCTTCAAACAGGTCTTCTCCTTCCCTGAAGTAAAGTTCGTTCACGACTTCATCAGTCGTTGGGTGGAGGATGCGAATGGTGACGTCTCCTTTTTCATAGAAAAGGTCGTCGTTGATTGATTCGTTTAATGAAACAAACACCCGATCTCCCAATGAAAGTACTCCGTCTGCCGGCTCAGGGGCGGTCAGGATACGGGGACGCTTGCGGTCGATGACCCCGCTATAGGTATTGGAAAAGCTAAAAAGTCCGCGCTCGTCGAAAGCAGTTGCCCGAATGAGGTACTCCCCATCCACCACGTCTTTCAACTGATCATCCAGCGACCAGACGTAAGGATAGGTGGGCTCATTGTACGTCCGTATGAAGTCCTCGTAAAACTGGTGCAACCGGGCAATGCCTACGGTATCTGATCCTCCGGTCTTGTTTGCATCCGTATCTGGTCCCGTCGGGTTGATCTTCTGCCGCTTTTGAATCATGGGTTCCCAATCGAGGGCGTCTGCATTGAAGGGCTTGTACTCCATCTTGATGAAAGAAAGGCCACTTTTCCTGCCTTCTACATCGTAGCCTTCCAGGTAAAAGACGTACTCCTCGGTATCGTTGGGATCATTGGCATCTTTCGCGTTGATGAACCAGGGACCTTCCCGGTCGGAAAGGCGGACGTTGGAAACGGGCTTTCTGAAGTTTACCTGCAGGGCCAGGGTATCAAAAACGTCCCTGTTTTCCGCAAAGAAATCGTCTTTTACCCCCCATGGGCGAATCACCAACTCAATGTCGGGGTATTCGAAAATGCCCGGCTTGGGCTCTACAATCAGGTTGGTATAAAGTGCCTCTTCTCCTGCTTCGATGAAATAGCCGTTGGACCTGCCGGTGAAGATCTCTGCATTGGACAGCAAGAGCTGTGCGCCATTGTTGTTGGTATTTGGCGCGATGGTAATCCCTACGGACCTGCCTTCATCAAATCGGTTTCCTGAAGTGATTTTGACCGGCACGACCAGTGCAACATCGGGGTCTTCATCGATGTAAAGCGTGGGTACCGAGCCGTCTTCGTCTGCTGCCTCGATGGTCGGGTAGTCCCGGGACAGCGTTCCTTCTTCGAACGGATCGGACGACCTGCCTCCGACCAGCATAAAGTACGGTGAAAGCTGCGTGGTGGTCAGGATGTCGTTGAAACTATTGATCACATAGGTATTGAAATGGTCCCCGTCGTCGTCGTCTTCCAGCACGTAACCGACCTCAAACGACCGGGTGGTGTCCTGCAACAGGTAAAGCTCCTGGCCGTCCGTAAAGCCTCCACCAACGGTTGAATTAAAGACGGTTTCAATCAGGTCTTGTCTGTTATAACTAACCGGCGATGTGCTGGTAGAGACTTTTACCTCGTTTGTCTTTTTTACGTTAGCGGCAATTTCTCCTTCTACTTTCCAGTAGCTGTTCAGGTACGTCTGCTCCGAAGTGATGTAATCAAACTCCTTTTGGATCTTGACGCCACCTGAAAACGTGATGTTTTCTACCAGGTCATAGCCCACCTTTTGTGTCAGTGGCCCGTCGTTCAAATTCGCAATGATTTCCAGGTCACGTGTGAAGTTGCCCCTGAGTACGTCATACACACTTGCAGCCATGGTGGCAAACCCACCAGCCGCTACGAGTCCACCCAGTGTCACGTATCCGCTGGGTTTTGTTTTGGCTTTGGTCCCGGGTGCTACGTCGTCTGCTGCACCGCCTACATCGGCCCCACTCGAACCCGGTGCAGTCCCTCCTGCCCTTGCGGCATCATCTGCAATTTTGGCTACGCCTGCTTTCGTAGCGATGCGCTTCTTCAGGCTGATGAGTTGCTTCTGCAGGTCAGCAAAGGCTTCTTTCAGTTTAGCAAGGGTCAGCTTTTTGCCATCCACCGTGAGTTCTTTGGCAATCGCCCGGTCCTTCATGGTTTTTACCGCATCATTCTCGACCTTTAAATCATCCAGGGCGTTCTTCGCCTCGGTAACTTTATCACGTTGGATGTACCACTCTACCAATTTCTCTCTGGGAAGTACATCGAAGGACTCGTCTAATACATCTATCTCGCGAAGGATGGCCCTTTTCTGTTCTATTCCTTTGTCCAAAGCATCTGCATCATGCTTGACGTTTGCCCGGTTCTGCTCTATGCTATTCATCTGTTGCCATCCGTTCCTACCAATATCATTGCGCGTCAACCGAAAGTGTATATTGGCCGGGTCCATCACGTGGGTTCTTAAGTCTGTTATGGCCCTGTCCACCCGGCCAAGGGTACGTTGGTGTACTAAAGCGTCATTTTCTATGGTACCATTTTGCAGCCCTTCCAGGTATGCCCTTTCTTTCACCAAAAAGCTTCTTACACGTTTTATCAACTGCTTTGTACGAGAATTTCCATTTAATTGTCCCAAATGAACCTCCAATGCGCTAAGGTCACTGTAGTGTTTCGCTTCAAAGGCTTCAATGTATCGCTCCGTCTTGACCAGTATTTTTCGCCGCTTCTCCAATTCTTCATTGAAGATTTCAAACTCCCCCTGGGTGATGGAAAAGGATGCACCTGTGGTTTCTACAATCTCCTTTTCCATCGCCAATAGTTTTCCGTTCGTTTCCTTTACTAATCGCTCCGCTTGTTTAATATCGCCTTCGATTTTTTCAGTCTCTTTTGTGAGTTCCTTAGATAGGGTTTCTATGGCATCAATCCTGTTTTTCAACTCCTTGGCTTCCTCATCGAGTGCCGCAATTTCTGCCTCAATTTTTTTCTTCTCTGCGTAATACGCATTTCTGTTGACTGAGTAAGCGATTCCGTTTAATACCCCAATCGCACCAAACCCGGCACCAAATCCTGACTCTACCGCCTGGGTGTAATGATCCTTATCTGCAATGGAATACTTAATCAGGGACTCCAACGCATGCGTATAGCCCGCAGTGTATTTGAACTTGATGAAGGCATCGTAGGCATTTTCAAACTGATCGAGTTCGCCTGGGTTCAAATCCAGTGTGGGTACATAGTCGATACCCGTTACATCGCATGAGCTGGTAGCTGCCGGGTTGTCACAAAACCCTTCGATGGACGTTAGGTAGTCGATCATGTTCTTTTCTATCTTATCGTAAAAAGGCCTTAAAGCAGGTCTTCCCTCCGTGTTTCGCTCTCCTCTTTTCCTGATAATCCGCCGTATGGAGCTGCCTGTGTTTTCCATGATGGCCCGTCTCATTTCCCTGGCCATGGTAGGAATGACTTCGTCTTCGGTAATGGTTTTCCCTCCACTTCCGGTAGCGGCTGTCGGCACATCATCACGCAGAATGGTGTACCCTACGCTTTCCAGAAAACGCTCATTGATGAGTGATACTTCCCGGCACATCACACATGGAGGAGCCATGTAGGCGCCGGTCATCAGGTCTACGGAGGACCAATCGGCACTGTACTGACGGAGCAGGCCGGCCACATCGCCGTCAGAGGCAGCGGCCAGTGCGGCCCGGTCTTCCTCCAGGATGGCCGGATCGTCTATCCTAAAGGAACTAACCCCCGCCTCTATGTCATCTGCCAGCTTCGCGTAATATTTTGCGGTCTGTATGATCATACTCCGGGTGTAGTACCAAACCGTGCTGATCTCGTTGGCAGATACGTCATAGTAGCGTTCTTTTTTTACGTCACACCCATCGAGGTAGATCTCTTCGGTGATGCCATACTTCGTAGCGGCACCCATACCGACAATGACATCTGCAAACGGGCCGTCGAGGTACCCTTCCAGGTTGGTACTGAGTACGGTTTCTGCTGAGGTACTGATCTCCT
This sequence comes from Bacteroidota bacterium, assembly GCA_039192005.1. Classification (GTDB taxonomy): domain Bacteria; phylum Bacteroidota; class Bacteroidia; order Cytophagales; family Cyclobacteriaceae; genus Ekhidna. The sequence goes on along the minus strand of JBCCXH010000003.1, from coordinate 33,550 downwards.
CTTCGAAACGAAGAGATAAGCGTTGTTTGGCACCGTCTTCTTTTCCAAACGTAAAGCTCATTTTGTCGTCCAGCTTGATACCCAGTCCGAATAATTCAAATTTGTCCTTGAACGCGAGGGAAGCTCCTGCTTCAAAATTGCCTTCGCCTTTGATCTCAAAGTCCATTTTGGTGCCTTTCTTGATGTAGGAGTAGCTATGGTCGCCCGGAGGGTCCCGCAACACATACAAGGGCACTTTTAGGTTTTGTGTCTCTTCTTCCCTTTCCGGTGCCACGATCACATCGGAGCCTTCCAGTGTCTCGGAACCTTCGAGTAGGTAATCCATGAGCATCGTGCCGACGAGGTTTCCGTCGTTGTCGTGATACAGGACTTCCAGCTGATGCAGGTAAGGGGCCACGAGGTTGGGCCGGTCAGGATTAAAGGTATAGGTGTAAACGCCCGTGTTTTGGTCAAATGCAATGGTCGCGTTCGGGTCGTCTTCATTCAAGCTCTCCAACAGGCTGTTTTGTACCGGTTTGGAGGCCCCGGAGTTGACCACCAGGATGTATCCGTCTTTGACCGCGCACCCTTCTTCGATGATGGAAAAGTTGATTTTTGCGTTGACGTTTTGTCTGACTGACCAAAGCGACCCTCCTTCGCAGGAAGGGTGCACCGTCACATTTTCCAGTGGCTCGGCGGAAATGTCTGGCCTGCGGTGAAAAACGTAGTGGCGATGTTCGGGATCGTCTACCTGCAGGTCCAGCAACAGTTCCCGGTACCCGGATTCGTAGCGGTCCGAAACGGTATCGTCTGTTCTCAACGCTTCGATCATCTCCTGAAACCTGGTTTTGAATGGAAAGAGTTTAAACCTGGAACGGAAATAGTCCAGGATGTTATTGGAAAAAGCATCCTGCTGTTTCACATTGACGACCGTCGCACGAAGGTTGTACGGAGGGACCCTTATTTCCAACACTCCGGCCTTTGTGGTATAAAAAGTAGAGTCGTACAGGTAGTTGTCTACATCTTGTAGCCTGATCTCAAACTCATAGTCCCCTAAAGGCTCCAGGCAGGGGTCGGAAATGCGCAACTCCAGCGGAAGTGAAGTGGTATCCAGTATGTTTCGCCGGTAAAAGCCTGCGTCATCAAAATCTGAAATACCAAAGGTGATCGTTTCATTCCGTGCGTTGGGGTTTTGGTACTCCGCTCCATCGGCCCGCTCTGCTTCAAGCGTATAAATGGTTTCCTGATCGTATGCGTCATTGAAGGTGGCAAACGAGTACGCTCCGTTCACATCGGTCAAAGCATGTTGTTCCTGTAAGGTGTCTTCCTGTTGCAGGATGTAGAAACTGACTTTTACCTTCTCCAATCCACAGTCGGAACAGTTTTCGTATTTCACCAACCCTTCGATGATGTCCGCACCGGAATACGTAAAGGGTTCCAGCCCTTTCATCTGATCTACATCGGAAAAGGCAAAAAACGTACTTGCTTCTTTGTAGTTGGCTACCTCATAGGGGGTATACACCTCGTACTGAATCGGAGTACCCTTCTTATCTCTAAATGGCAGGTGGGTGAACGTAATGGAGCCGTCATCCTGGCTGACTGCATCCTGGATGAGGTAGTCATGGTTGGGTCCGTTGAATCGTTGCCCCCTGATGAAAAACGGTTTGCCTTTTACGGCTGCTCCCGGAGACACCTCACTGATGACGTTGGCAAATACTTCGGCCAGTCCTTCCTGCATCCCTTTGGCGGGATAGTACACGCCTTTCACCTGCTGTGTGGCACCATCGAGGACCTGTAGGGTATAGACGTACTCGTTGCCGGCATACAGGGTGTTGGTTTGATCCATCCATGAATAGCTGGCGTTTTCTCGTATGTCTTCCCGTTCGAATACTTTTTCGTCGTCGCGGTAAACCTGAAAGACGTCTCCTCTATTGAGGGTGATTCCTTCTTCTACCACCCCGTAGGTGTCCCATTCCAACATCACGCCGTCTGATCGTGTGGTGGTGGCCCGAAGCACTTTACTCAGGTAGGTGGGCGGAGTCGCATCGAGGGTGACGACGGTCGGTTCGATCAGGGTACTGCTTTTCACGTGGCCGTCTACTTCTTTGTAACCCAAAAGGGAAAGGGTATAATCCGTTTGCTGGCCGTGCTTGCTCAGTGACGGAATGTATACGTGATGCCGGATGCCCGGATGGTCCATTCGGATGACTTCTTCGCTACTTCCATTGTTTACCACGAGTTCGTAGTAGTTGAGATCAAAATGTTCGTACTCCCAATTCAGGTGGATGGCAAGCGGATGCACTGGTCCAAAATCTAAAGGTGCTATTTCCCTGGTGGCTATTGTGTTAAACCCATCGTAGTCGTAGTATTTTGAGGTTTTAGTCGCATAGTAGGCTTCGTTGTTTACCTCCCTGACGTTTTGAATGCTGATTTCATACCGCTCACCGGGTAGCTTATTTCCAAACTTCAGCGTGTAGGTTGTTTGTCCATCGACGTACGGAACGTTCACATAGGTAGAGTCCATTTTGGACCGGTCCGCGTTGATCAGGTACACGTCGGCGTACGAAATGTTTCCGGTGTTGAACGACCAGGCGACCTGAAGGGTGTCTGCGGTAGCGGCCGTCCCGATAGTGATGTCGGCAGATCGTACGGAATCAATCGACGGAAACCAGGCAGCAACTTCTACCGGTGCGGAAATGATGTCATCGATGGCACTTACCAGTTTAATTTGATACCTGGTATCGGTATTCGGTACGCCGTTGAGGTCCCTAAACGTGGTGATGTCCAGGTCAAGGGTAGCGACCTCTTCCCGTTCACGTGAGATGATCACCTCTTTGAGGTTGGTCGTAGACTCCGGGTACTCCCAGTACAGATCGACACCAAAGGCTTGTTCATTGGTAGTGGCCGTTGCGTTTTTCACCAGACCGACCGGAGGTGTCTGTACCGTCAGGTTGGCATTTTCTACCTGAGGGTTGGCATATGCTCCATTTTCTTTGATCGTAAACCCATTGACGGAATACAAGGAGGCAATGCCCGGATAGGCAAACTCTTCCAGGTAGTGGTTGTCCGTTCCATTTCCTATGGATACGCCGTCCCGGGTGATGCCAAATCCATTCAGGTTATTGTAGGCATGTACCCAGTACAGCTCCAGCACTCCTTCTCCATCAGGCACGTGTGCGGTCAGGCCAAATGGGGCGCTTACCTTGGGTGTGGCAACAGCGGATGCGACGGCGGCATTTCCTTGTTGTTGCAATCCATTCAGCGCTTCCTGAAAGGGAACAACGGCATATTCGTACGTGATGCCGGGAACGGCGAGTGAATCCACGAAGTGCATGGGCTGACTTTTTCCGATGCGCGCCACTTCCAATCCATCTCTAAGTACGACAAATCCATCTAACTCCAGGTTATTGGTAGTCCAGGAAAGGGCATTGTTCATACCGACCTGATCCTCAAAAGTCGCCAGGGCGGAAATGGTCGCCAGGGAACCTTCGGGATAGCTATATTGAAACGACTCCGGGTATTGCACATGGAGCATCTGTGAAGTGGATGGCTGCACATGGAGGGGCTGGTGAAATGCCGAAATTCGGGAAAACGGCACCCCCGCTTTTACGTCTATGGATCCCTGAACGTTGATGTTCTTCATGTGGTAAAACCCGGCACCATCGGTGTAGGTCACACTTCCTCCAATGGTGACGGGAACATACGGAACTCCCAGGCCATTTTTATCCCTGACCGCTCCTAATAGTGTGGTCCTTGCTTCCATTTTACCCACCGTACTCAGGTACGGAGTGGCTTCTCCCTGGTAAATGGCCCTGAGTTGGTAGGCGTAATACTCCCCAGGGACGAGGCTGGAATCTGCATCAATGAACCCGCGCATGTGGGTGGCCAGCAGCGTATCGAGCTTCGTTCCATCGCGGTACACTTCGAACTCGGCAAAGGCAAAGTCGGGGTACTCCCAGCTAAGCGCAATGGCTGAAGCGGCATGTTGTGTGGCCTTAAAGTGGGCCGGAGTGCTGATCTGCTCTTCGTCTGTTTGTGATTCTCCTAACGTAGAAAGGGTACCGACTTCTGCACAGTTGGTTCCTGAGCAGGCAGTTACACGGATGTCCATCGATGCTGCACTAGACTCGTAGGCCCTGGCAAAAGAGGTGGCAAAGGGGTCTGTCACATCAAAGGTATTTCCATCGATGGTTACCTCGTACCGCTCTGGTAAGGTAGCGGGTGCGTCCCAAGTTAGTTTGACAAAGTTTTGTATTCCGGCAGCGGCTGCATCATCACTGCGGACCACTCGTACCTTGAAGTCGTGAGGGGTCGGCGTGTAATGAGGGTCTACCAACGCGATGGGTGCATCGATGAGCTGTTGCTCAATGCGTCCTTCTTCTGTTCGGAAGTATTTGTAGGGTTTGAGCATCCAGTCTGCCGTCTCCAGGTGCTTCAGGACGTAAGAAAACTCAAAAACTGCTTCGTTTCCGTTGACCTGTCCATGCAATACAGGAAGTTGGGCCACCCGTGTGTTTTCCTTGTATACGTAAAACCCATCAATGGGCAGTTGCTCGAAGGGATCGCCGGTAGTAGTGAGTGTCAATTGATTTTGGGGGGATACTTCCACTACCCTCGCTTCTTTTAAGGGAGCGAGCAAAGCGGTGAGGTCGCTGTAGTGAATGTGTGTCACTTCGTCTGAAGACTGATCATCTAGCTCCTCTCCATTTACATTGACAGGCACCACCTGATACGTATAGGTCGAATCCAATGCGCCCAGTGCATCGAGGAAGGTATACGTGTTTTGGTCCGGGGTGAGTTCAATGACATCGAGTAACCGGTCGTCTCTGTATACATGAAATCCCCTGACTTTATGGGAAGGTGCATAGTCGAAAGACAACTCGGGAATGTAACGCACGGGAGACGTGCTGACCTGTAGGTTTGCTACCTTTTCAATGGCAACATTTGCTACGTTTTCCAGTTGGTAACTGTCAAACACCACCTGGTTCTGAGCCAGCAAATAGTACAGCTTAAACTCGTAGTCGTTGATGGAATCTGTCGCGTAATAGTCAATGAACGTGGCCTGGTTGGAAACCAGCTCATCCGCAGGATAGACGTGTTTTAGTGAGTCGTTGATGTAGACGTTTAGCAACCCGTTCGCTTCCGGGATCTGGGTCGAGTCGATTTTTAGGGTAAAGGAGAGGTAGTTGTCCGCTGCTGTATCTACCACTATTTCGTTGATGAAGGTGGTCACTTTTTCCAGGCTGTAGTTGTAGTTCTCGAACAGGAAGTTGCCTTCGGATTGCGGCTGCTCCATGGTCAGTAACACCTCGCCATCGTCCGGGTCTTCTTTGACAAATAGCGTTCGCTTCCCGTAGTCAATGTTTGTGGCTTCAAAAAAGCCGTTTTCATCGGACCGAAGCACCAGGGTTTCGCCGGGTTCCTGCTGCGGGATCAGTGAAAACTCCTGAGTGGGGACGACAAACTCGCCTCTACGCGAAAGCAGCCATCCGCTCAGTGATCCATTGGCTGCCAGATCGACGGTAAGCTTACTGGCAATAATGGCTGCATTGTCCCGGAGGATTTCAAGTGAATAGGTATGTACGGCGCCGGCCTCCATTTTACGATCTATGAACTCCGAGGCGTTAAACAACGTACTTAACGATTCGCCATTTCGGACAATGCGCACGGAGTCGATCCCAATCGCCTGAAGGGCTTCGCTCCACTGCAACCGGACCTGATGCTGCTCCTGATCGTATGCTGCCTGAAAACCAGTCGCTAGTGTGGTTACGTTCTCGCTGATCACGCCTACTTCGTCGGAAGGAGCAAATGAACTGAGAGGGTAAAGGGGCCGCACGACGTAGGTATAGGATTTATCTGCCAGCAACGACAGATCGCTGCCTGATGCATACGAATCGGTCATGGAGAGGATGTCGTGAAGGTTTCCGTTATTGAAAAATGAAAAAGAAGGGTTCGTATTGATGGACGTACCGTAAAAGCCTATCTCCTGAAGGGTACGTTCTGTATGATCTGCCGAAAGGCTGACGTTTAAGGTCTTTGCTTCCTCCTCGCTTTGTTCGTGATACATGACTTCCCATCCGTTGCGCAGGTCCGGTGTGTTTCGGTACATCTCCAGGTATTCAAACGGGATGAGTGCCCCTTCTTTTACCGCGAGGTAGGCCAGCTCAACGTGGTAATTGTCCCTGAAAGACGTTCGGAAAATGAGGTTTTCCTCCTCCTGGTTCAGCAATCCTGCCGGGTTCAACTCACTGACCGGGATCGAACGAGACCCAAGCAACCCTCCGTTCAGGAAGACCTGATACCTGGTGTTTTGGATGTTTTCCTCATCTTCCATCACATTTATGACCAGGTCGTTCCATTTTTCCGCGTCCATGGTGGCAAGGAAGAACTTGTTGTTTTCTCCTAGCGCGACAAAAAGCCGGTCATTCTCATCGATGTACACCTGCACCTCACCTGAATGAAGGAGCTCGTTTTTTACCGTCGATGCTGTGAGGGATTTAAACCGCAGGGCGATGGAAAACTCGCTCGCATCTTCCAGTGGTTGAAACAAAAAATGATACAGCGGGCCTTCGTACCTCCCCGAATGTACAATACGGTCTGGTGCGTAGTCTTTGTATATCACCGAATCTCCGGTAGCTTCATCAATACGTAACAGGTCGTAGGTAGACGGGTAGTAACTATCGGTAAAAAAATCCATGGCAACTCTTCCCGGATCCTGTACATCGTACAGGCTGTCTGCATTAATGAACCGGTTGTTTACGCGTGCTTTCAAATCATCAACGGAGGTACTTCCGATCTCATCTGCACTTGACACCAACTGTTTGCCAGAACCCAACTCGCTAAATATCACTTCATAAGCTCCGGGGATGGACTGGCCTCTTCGCTCTTTGTAGACGCCGTAGACTTCCTGTCGGTCAAAGATGTAGGACTTCCCTGTTCGTATTCCCTGGTTGTAGGGTACGTTTCCATTGTCTGATGCTCCCGTTGTGGCCTCCACGATGAGGGGTTCGCCGGAAGCGATCACTCCCGTAAGCCGGTCCGAATTGAAATCATCGGGGACGATCCACTGGTTTTCCAGGTTCACTACCGTTGTGGCCGTATAGACATCATATAGGTCCTGCCTGATTTGATCCCGCGTTCTGGGAACGGACCAGACTCTTAACGGGCCTAACCGAACGGACTGTATGCGGTAGTTGATGGTATTTCCTGCCACGTCGCGGAAGGTGTTTTCCTGATCACTTTGTGAGGGGACCGTGTACGTAAAGTGGTCCTCCATGCCAAATTGATCCAATTTTTCACTCGTGGGAAATGCTCCTATTTCACTACCGTTGATGAGCACCCTGGTCATGCCTGATGACTGAATGAATGCAAAGTGGTACCAGGTATCGGATTTAAATCCGTGTGCCAGAAAAGTCGCATTTCCGGGCTCCTGGGTTTTATACAAGCCTTCGGAAGTAATCAATAGTTTTTCGGTGGATTGGCTCCCGCTCATGATCAGGCCGGGGGTACCTTTTAGCGTCCCTACATCCAGCCAAAACTCAAGGGTACTGTTTGGATATCCGTTGGTAAAAGGTACCTTGACGGCATTTCCCAACACCGTATATTGATCGTACGACTCCCCTGATGCATTGAGTTGATTGCTCAATTTTACCGTATCGTGAATGATCAGTTCCAGCGCATTGAAGTTGATGCGGGCATTGGCCAGGTTGTATTCTGCAATGTTGACGTCGGCATCGTGAATGTTTTCGCCATTTCTGAAAAACCCGGTATTAACGGCTCCAAACTCACGGTCTTCTAAAATGGAGTTGTCATACAGCCAGCGGTGTATCAGCACTTCTTCGGACAGGCTCATGACGCTGTAATCCAGGTCTTTGATGGCCCCTTCCGTAGTGGATGGAAGGGAAACAAACCGCTTATCCGGTTGAGAAAGGTGGAAGGCCACCAGGTAGTAGGTGTTTGCCGTAAAGTCTACGACATCAAAGTCATCGTAACTGGTGATGTTTCCATTGTTAATGACCTTGATGGGCTGATTGGCGTAGGTATTGCCACTATTGGACGAGGTTTTCTTAAAGATCAGGTACCCATCGGCGAGCGTGCCTTCGTGGTAATAGGGCGTCCACGACAGGTTGATTTTACCGGTATACTTACTAACAGATGCGGCAAACCCTGCAACGGGTTCCTGAGCGAGTTGTCCAAATCCGATTTTCTCATTGGATGCACTCATGGACTGAAAGCTGGCAGGGGCTCCGTCTTTCGTCAGTGAATCGATGCTTCCCCGGTCGTCAAATAAATAGATCTCCCGATGTGACGCCAGCTTGTCATCAAACACATTGAAATGGGGTGAAAAGGGGCTCGCTTTGGTGTCGTCTACGAGGTGGATGAAGTCATCTTCCAGGTCGTTGTCTTGCGTAAAATGCACGTAAAAGTACCTGCCGTAGTAGTCCGAAAACTCCCAGTACCCTTCGAATGAATCTTCTAAAGGATTTTGGGCGTTAATCGCAAATAAAACAGTTAATTGCAATAATAGAAATATCAACTTTTTCATCTTTGACTTAAGTTTTGGGTTTTCAAAAAATGACTTGTGAATTAGTGTTGATCCTTTTCAGCGATCTTCTGCTCCAGCTCGATGATGTAGAGCGTGAGTTCTTCGATCTTCTTCAGTAGTATGGCATCCATTTCGGTCATGTTGTACCCCTCCTCTTTGATGACCTGCTCTGAGGGTACCTCTGGTAAGTGGTGGTGCTTCTCTACAAATGATTTTACTTCCTCCAAAGGCCGTAACTCATACGCGTTTTTAAGTACGTAATCCGGCCAGTTTACTTCCGTAGGCTTGACGTCTATGTTTTTGGTCTCGATGGTCTGGCTGACAAAAAGCTGGTCTATGGCGGTTCTTCCATCTATTTTGAACGTTTCGGCGGTGGTGACTTTGAGTCCATTTTCATAGGACTGGATTTTCCCTTTGGAAGTAGCCGCTTCGATTAGTTCCAGGCTGCCGATTACCTCCACATCATCGTTGATCGTGAGGGGTTGTGTGTTGTGCTGAATGGGACCATTGAGGTAAATCTGGTTGGTGGCATCTACGACCAAATCGGCCACATCGGCTACGACTTTTTCATCCTGAATCAGTAACTCGCCTGCTTCATTGGTGATTTTATTTTGTGCACTGATGGTCGCCTCGGCAATAAGTGGCGCGTTGAATTGGGAAGCGACATTGAACATCGGTGTGCCGCCGTCGAAAATGGCATTGTTCGTAAAGGTGGACACTCCGTTCAGGTCAATGGCCTCATTGAAAGTCGCGACCGAATTGGCTTCCAGCCCTCCTTTGACGTCCAGTTTCCAACCTGCCAGGGTTTCGATGTAATCAGAACGTACCGACAGGCCTCCATTCGATCCATCGTTGGAGTACCAGAGGTCCAGGCCTTCTTCGTCCTTGATCTGGAAATTCCCATCAGATTCTGCTGTGATACCCGGAGCGTCAACAACTAACGCATCTGACTTGGACCAAAGCCTAATGGGTCCTCCGGTATTGGATAATACAAAACTTCCGGTCGAAGAAATGAACTGATCTTCACCAACTGCCAGGAGGTCCTTCGCATAAAAATTCCCCTTTGTGATTAGGTCCCCAGCCGTGTTGGCAGTGATGTTGCCATTCGCAAATGAACTCCTGATGAATAAAACACCAACATACCACTGTTCAGCAGTGTTGTGTGAGCGAAAGTCAGGTTGAAGGTGCCAGAAGCCTCCTTTATCCCATAGCCTCATGTCCATGATGTCTCCACTATTCTTTTCTTGGATGTCTCCACTTGTAGCGTCAAAAGCCATGATAGAGGCAATCCAATCTGTAGTACTTACTTGTGTATTATGTTCGGAATTTCCATTAATAGGACCATACCATTTCACCCACATGACGTTTTGCATTTCCTCCGGGCCTGGGTTATTCGTGGGCGTTTGTGCGCTCACCTGTGCAATCAGTACCGTTATAAGGAAAAACTGCACAAAAAGTCTGTAGGAAAACGTTTGGATAGCGTTTGGAGTCATCATCGATTGCATAGTTGTTTCAGTTTAACTTTAGTTGAATGGATACAAAGAACCAGAAGGCCTATGGAGGTTCCTAAAAGGCGATGTGTACAAATGATGTACGGATGTTATACATTTTACCGGGTTACCAATTGATAATATTACCCAAATTTTACACCCATGTTATGATAACATGACCTACACCGCTATTTACTCTTCATTCACTCATCTCCGCCTTATTTTTCTCGGAATTTTAACTTTAATTTATTTTTATCTGCTTTATGTCTTAGTTGTACTTTTAGCGTATGGTAACTGGCGCAGCAACAAACGTTTAATGCAATAATGTTTTTGCTGATTCGTTAACAGCCATCCGATATTTTCAAAATATCGGATGGCTGAAATAAACGGTTCTTTAGCTACTTTATCAGTACCCGTTCAATGGACAGGTGCGCTCCCTGGGCCACCTCTACGTAATACACGCCTTCTGCCAGGTAATGATTGAAGTCGATAACAAATACCGCCTGCGCAATCTCTTCCGAACTAAACTCCTGCTCTTTCAATAAGGAGCCACTCTCTGAGTAGATTTTCACTGCCAGTCCTTCCGCCAGGTTTCTTGTCAATAACCGGAATTGTATTTTACTTCGGTCTATTGATGGGTTGGGATAGACGGTCGCGATTGGGATCGTCTCGGGATCGTACGCCAACGAAACGTTCACAATTCTGGAATACACATCTTCTGTACCGGTAAACTTCAACCGGTAGTACATGTCTCCCGCATAATTCACGTTGTCTTCATAACGGTACTCGTTTTCGGCCATCAGGTTGTCAATGAGCATGATTGGTTCAAATACGGTCTCATGCATCCGTTCCAACTCCAGCCCGTCGGACCTGATCAACCCAGAATACCGCCAGGTCAGCATGACGGCTCCACTACCGTTGTGGCTACCCTGAAGGTTGGTCCCTGTCGAGTCGGATCTTTCAGGCAAGACCATGCTCGTGTAGACGTCTTCTCCAGTGAGGTTTTCGTTTTGGTCTTTCAGCCCTCTGACAAACAGTTCCACCTCGTGGCCGGCAAACTCGTCTTTCATCACCTCACTGAAACGTACCCAAACCTGCTGCGCCACCACACTGACGTCATAATACGCCGGGGATATGACCGCATAGTTGCTTAAAGCTGCCTGGGTAGCAGATACCCGGCCTGATTCCTGAGCGGATATGCCGTTGACCATCTGTCTCACCTCAATTACCGCTTCGCTTAGGTCTTTGGATAGCGGCTCGGTGAAGGTCACGGTTATTTCCCCTTCTTCCGATTTTTCTATGGTGCTGACCAAGGCGCCTACCCGGTCGATGGTCACATGCAACCGGTTATTTCCTTCTCGCTGCAACCCTTCTATCCCATAGACAATCGCCCGTATTTCATACGCCCCATCTTCTAGTCCGGTGGTCTCAAAAACTACGGTACCCTGTGGGTCGGACTGATTGAATGCCAACTGCTGCAAAAGGCCCCTGTTGACCGACTCAAATCGTGTCCATGTCCCGGCTGGCTCCTTTCGATATTGGAACACCATCGAGTCTATTTGCCTGGTTTCCAGGTCGAAGTCTTTGTAGGTCACTCCCACTTCATCGGCTGTGGCCTGACTGACCACAAATTGAACCTGCGCTAAACTCACTTCGGATAGCGTAAACCTGCTTGGATCTAACCTAAATGCCCAACTGATCGTATCTTCTTCGGTAAGGTTCCCTGCCAAATCCATTACATTCATCACGTGTAGCTCCAACGCATCACCGATGTGCTTTGCATACTCCGCTGCCTCCAGCAAGACAGACAATCCATCGTTGGTATAAGTCATGATGGCAGTGACTGCCGTATCCTTACTCAGGTTTCTGACGCTTCCCAAAAGCTCTCCGATTTGTACATCTTCCGTGAACTGCATGGAGAGCGTCTCCCCTAAACGCAACACCTGATCCTCGGGATTGGGGTTACCAAGCACTTCAGGCCTGACCCGATCTATCCTTCCGGTGATCGTATTGGAAAGCTCATACTGACCAGCTCCATAGGATACCACTCGTAACTCATACACGCCGTCTTCGGGTGGCGCACTGAAGGAGAAGGAAGTCGCAGCCACCACATCGAGCAAACTGGCTTCTGCCTTTAGTGCGACCGAGTCTTTACTCGCGACGGGCATCCAGACCTCCTGGTCATCCGCTGTCCTTCTGTATTGCAGCTCCAAACTGTCCAGCTCGTAATTCAACTCAAAGGGATCAAAACCTGTGGCTTTTACCTGGAGGGTGGGGTCAGCCAGGTTCAGGACAAATGGATCATCACCTACCAACTCCACCGGACTTGGGGAGGCCGAAAAGTTGTCGATCCGAACCTCCTTAGATGGATCGGATGCGATTGGGTTGCCCGCCAGGTCTTCAATACGACGAACCGTAAAAACCAGGTCTTTGCCTTGTAGCGTACTAAAGTCTTTCGCTGGATTTTTTAAGATACGAACCTGATTCGATGCCATCACAGGAATAAAGAAGGCTCCATAAACATCCGCATCATTCCCCTCCGGGTCGGTCACGGTCACTTCGATGCCTTTGCTCACATCCATGGCTTCACTTATGGTCACGACGATCTCGTCATTCCTGCTAAAAACTCCATCCATCGGATGGAAGGCGACCAGCGAAGGTGGCGTTCTGTCCAACCTTACCGATACGGGCTCGGAAGCGTAGTGTGCAGTGGCTCCTTCTTCTAACGTGGCATATGCATAGGCCTGTAGGGAAAGGGTGGCGTCTTCTATCGCTTCTCCCTGCAATTGCCAGCTAATCTCCGCTTCTAACCCACCTTCGTTATCGGTGTTTTGCGCTTGTAATTGTGTTTCATTGAGGCTTCCGATACGAACCTGTGCGGCAGGATCTGATGCTGTGGCGTAGTATATGGCAATACTGTCCAGGAGGTAACCCGCGTTGTTGAGCGCAAAGTCTTTTACGACGATCTGCTGCGCCTCCCTTTCCGCATTGATCACCAAACCCATCGGTGGCTGGATGGATACCGGGGAAACGGACTGCAGATCGTAGGCGATCAGCACCTGCCATTCCAGCACTTTCTGCGGTACGGTGTTGCCAGCCAGGTCTTTAATCCCTGTAATTCGCACCGTCAACGCTTCTCCGTCCAATGCCAGTAGGTCAATGGTCTGAGGGACGATGCTGATCTCACGATCGGAAAGGACAAAGTCAAAGTTTGCATCAAAACTGCTCCCGAGCACCGTTCCATCTGCCATGCTTACCTCATAGGTGTAGCTGGTACGGTCACTGATGTCCAGCATCTCATTGAACACGATCCTGATCACGTCCTGCCTACCTAAATAGCCCAGGGTGGGGTACATGGCGAGGGCTTCCGGTGCCGTGTAATCAACCACTCCGCTTACGATGTTGGAAAACTGCTGTCTGCCTCTCGCTTCGGAAACCACCCTTACTTCAAATAACCCTTCCTGACCATCCAGCAGGGCCGGGTCAACGTACATCACGTCTCGGGGAAGGACATTAGGCTGACCACTTGCCAATGCTTCATAATTTTCCTTTAGCTGCGACCGCGTGAGCGTATCTGCATCCTGCCATGCCGCTTCGTCTTCCCATGCCAGCTTGTATTGGAGCACAAACTGATCGATCTCTGAGGTGATCTCCCCAATATCGTATCCTTCTATCGTGATGAGGATTGGATCCTCCTGATTAGCGATGTTCGAAACAAAGAACGAGGGTTCGGTAATCGTCACATCTGATGGGCCGTAATTGAAACGATCCAGCCTCAGGGTCCACGTTGCTTCTTCCAGCAGTGGGTTTCCATAGAGGTCTTTGACTCCGTCTACCTGAAGGGTAAATGATTTACTAAAGTAGTAATCGTACACTTCCTGAGAGAAACTGACCTGAATGGACGAGGAAGCGACAGCGACCCTCATTTCGTCAGGTTCCAGCACATCCCCTCCCGGTTGGGTCATTACCGTGATGTTTTTCAACAGGCTGTCAATGGGCAGCAAGCTGTAATTGATCGGTTCTGTAAAGCTGATAGCGGCCTGGTCGTTGATCGAAAGCACCTGATCTACCGGAGCAGGAGTGCCTTTGATCTGTGGGTATTTTCTATCCACTACGAGGCTAATCAGGTTCGATACATTGAATTGATTTCCTCCATATGCCAGCGCCCGTACCCGGTAGGTCCCATCTCTGAGTTCCTGGGTATCAAAAGCAATCGTATCAACGGGTACCGCATCTGCCGGCAACCAGCCCTGATCTACTGCGTCGTTAAATCGCTCTTTCAACTCTGATTGTGAAACCGACCCAAACGTGACCCAGTCCGGGTCAAGCATTCGTTTGTACTGAAAGTCAACGCGATCCAGCTTTTGTCGGGTACTGAACGCGTCATAATCGGTCATGATCAGATCCAATGCCCCTTCTGTTTGTGTATTGACAAGGAGGTCATCGTTTTGTAAGGAAATAGTGCTTACCGGAATTTGCTCATCATCTACGACAAATGCCCACGACACGGTATCGATCACAAACACTTCGTCTTCATCGTAGTATCCGAGCGCATTGCCCGCCAGGTCAAAGATCCCGGACACACTTACGATTACCGAGTCTCCTTTCAACCGCCGGGTCGCTTCTTCCGTCAGGTTAAAAACCCATACCTCCGAAGCAAGACTTACCGTGTAGTCGTTGCCTTCTTCCAACAGGGTGGTTCCTGTACGTAGCTGGTAATAAACCGCCGACGTGTCCTGATCGATGGCTTCTGAAAACCGTACGGAAGCCACTTCCCCTACTCCCAGTATGCGGTCGGCGGGTTGTGGGTTTCCGCTCACCACAGGAAGTGTTCGGTCCACACGGCCCGATACCGTGTTGCTGAAGACGTAATATCCGTAACTTGAGATCGCGCGAGCCCGGATGTCAAAGTTGCCGTCATCTATGGTGGTCAACTTCCATTGGATGGAGTCTGTCGGTACTTGATCCGAAGATTGCATCCGCTCATAGTTTGCCTGCAACTCTGCCAGGTCTTTCCTGCCAATTTCCTGCCAGCCCCCTCCGTTGCGCTGTACTTCAATGGCAATCGACTCCAGGTCGCTGAAAGTGTTGTACACATCGTAGTCTGAGAACGTGACCGTCAGCGCTTCGTCGTCAAAATGGTTTTCAATGAACCCTTCCCCGGGAGCAATGACCACAGCCGGGGACGGCCGGTACTTGTACTCGTCAATGATGAAGCTCCACTCGACAACCTCCCCTTCCAGCGGGTTGTCATAGTCGTCATAAATACCGCTCGCGGTAATGCTGACCTTGCGTCCGTCGTTCCGTTTTAAAAATTCCTCATCAAATAAAATGCTGAACTCTTTATCTGAAACGACCACATCAAATTCTTCGAACAGGTCCTCCCCTTCCCTGAAGTACAACTCCTCTATCAACTCGTCCGTCGTTGGGTGGAGGATGCGAATGATGACATCTCCCTTTTCATAGAAAAGGTCATCGTTCATCGATTCGTTCAGGGAAACGAACACCTGGTCGCCTAACGAAAGTACCCCGTCTGCCGGCTCCGGTGCGGCCAGAAGTCGGGGACGTTTACGGTCAATCACGCCTGTGTATATGTTGGAGAAACTAAAGAGCCCCCGCTCATCAAAAGCGGTCGCGCGCACCAGGTACTCCCCATCTACCACGTCTTTCAGTTGATCATCCAGCGACCAGACGTACGGATAAGTAGGCTCGTTGTACGTTCGTTTGAAGTCTTCGTAAAACTGGTACAACCTGGCGATGCCTACGGTATCTGATCCTCCGGTCAGGTTATCATCCGTATCCGGTCCCGTCGGGTTGATCTTCTGACGCTTCTGGATCATCGGTTCCCAATCGAGGGCGTCTGCATTGACGGGTTTGTACTCCATTTTGATAAAGGAAAGGCCACTTTTATTGCCTTCCACATCGTAGCCTTCCAGGTAGAAAACGTAGGCTTCGGTATCGTCCGGGTCATTGGCCTCTTTCGCATTGATGAACCACGGACCTTCTCTGTCTGACAGGCTGACGGTAGAGACGGGTTTTCTAAAATTTACCTGTAGTGCGAGGGTATCGAACACGTCTTCTCCTTCTGCAAAAAAGTCATCCTTTACACCTAGTGGACGGATCACCAATTCGATGTCGGGGTATTCGAAAATACCCGGCCGGGGCTCCACAAGGAGGTTGGTAAAGAGGGCTTCTTCTCCGGCTTCTATAAAGTAGCTATTGGCCCTGCCGGTGAAGATCTCCGCATTGGACAACAAAAGTTGTGCGCCGTTGTTGTTCGTGTTCGGTGCGATGGTCACACTCACCGACCTGCCTTCGTCAAACCGGTTGCCAGAGGTCATTTTTATTGGTACGACAAGCGCCACGTCCGGGTCTTCATCGATGAAAAGTGTAGGGACCGAACCGTCTTCATTGGCAGCCTCTATCGTCGGGTAGTCCCTCGACAGGGTGCCTTCCTCGAATGGATCGGACGACCTGCCCCCTACCAGCATGAAATACGGGGATAGCTGCGTCGTGGACAGCACATCGTTAAAGCTATTGATCACATAGGTATTGAAATGATCTCCGTCGTCGTTGTCTTCCAGTACGTATCCTACTTCAAAAGAACGGATGGTGTCCTGCAACAGGAATAGCTCCTGGCCGTCCGTAAAGCCCCCGCCTACCGTCGATCCAAAGGAGTTTTCCAAGAGGTCGTTTCGGGTATGGCTGACCGGCGTCCCGGTAGAAATTTTTATGTCCTGATCTTTAAATGGAGCCGCTGCGATCTCTCCCTCTACCTTCCAGTAGCTATCGAGGTACGACTGCTCCGACGTGATGAAATCGAATTCTTTTTCGATCCTGAGCCCCCCGGAGAACGTGATGTTTTCTACGAGGTCATAACCTACTTTTTCCGTCAGCGACCCGTTGTTGAGGTCGGCGATGAGTTCCAGGTCCCGGGTAAAATTACCGCGTAGCACGTCATATACACTGGCCGCCATCGTCGCAAAGCCTCCGGCAGCGACGAGGCCTCCCATGGTGACGTAGCCGCTGGGTTTCGTTTTGGAACTGGCACCGGCGGCTACATCATCGGCCGCACCGTCAACAGCTCCTGCCCCATTGTCCACCGCGTCGGTGACATCATCTGCAACTTTTGTCACGCCTGTCTCACTTGCTGTCGTTTGCTTAAGTTCGCCCAATCGACGCTGGGCGGTACTGCGAAGTGCTTTCATCTCATCTAAAGACAGCTTTTTGCCGTCTATAACGAGTGATTCCTCTATCTCTTTACTTATTTCCTCTACAAACCTTCCCTTCGTCACCGTTGCATTAGAAAGCTTCTTCTGCGCTTCCTCTACCGCTTTATTCTGTGCGACCCACTTGTTTGCGTCTTCCAAAGGAACCCCATCTATCCGGGTCTGTTGGATGCCATCAATGTTGTTTTGCAATAACCTTCTTTTTTCAATGGATGATTTTAAAATGGTGGCATCCATATCGGAACTTTCCGAATGATATTCAAGAAATTCCAATATTCTTGCCATCGTCTCCCCGCTGATGGCTTTATCCTGGTAAATGTTATATGTATTTGTGAGTTGAAACCTTAAATGATCCACCGCATCCAGTACTTCCTGCCTTAAATTCGTGAAGTGTGCCTGATTGTATTGAACCGTACCATTGCGGAGTTCATCCAGGTACGTTTGTTCTACCTGTACAGCTTCTGTTACATTTCTTATCAATTGCGTTTCCTGCTCCGCCAGGGGTAGCTGTTCGAGGCGCTGATACATTCCATCAACATCCCGATTGAAGAGGTTTTCCATCGAAACCACATCTCGCTCTGCTTTGGCCAATGCTGCATATTCCCTATCCAGTAACGCATTCAATCCTTCGAATTGTTTTCGGATCTCCTCCGGATCTACTTCCGTATCCAAGTGGTAGGAAATATTCAGTTCCAGTTGACTCCGGGCTTCAATGACCTCATCGAGATTTTTTTGCGCCGCATCAATGGTTTCTGATAGTTTGACCGTATGTTCGGATTGCTTTGCGATAAGTTTTTCTATGTCTTCGATCTGTTGATCCAATGCTTCGATCTCACTCGTGAGCGAGGAGATTTCATTTGTATTGAGCACATGATTCGCTCCTGTTGTGATCAGGTGACTTAACGAATGAATGGCCCCGATGGAACCAAACCCTGTCCCAAATCCTGCCTCTACCGCCTGGGTGTAATGGTCCTTGTCTGCGATGGAGTATTTAATGAGGGATTCCAGTGCATTGGCATAGCCTGCCGTGTATTTGAACTTGATGAACGCGTCGTAGGCTTCTTCAAACAAGTCAAGTTCGCCTGTGCTCAGGTCAAGCAGCGGGACATAGCGCTCGTCAGTGATGTCACATACCCTGCCTGCCGCTCCTCCCTCGCAGAACCCCTGGATCGTGGTCAGGTACGTATAGATGTTGTCTTCTATCTGATCATAGTATTCAACCAACGCGGGCCTTCCATCTGTGTTGCGTTCTCTTTTCTTGATAATTCTTGCCACTGACGATCCGGTGTTTTCCATGATGACCCGTCTCATCTCACCTGCCATGGTAGGGATCACCTCTTCTTCTCTGATAAATTTCCCATCTTCGGGTGTCAGTTCGGACGCTTCGGTCCGAATGATCGTGTAGCCCACACTTTCCAGAAAACGTTCGTTGATCAGCCTGACCTCCCGACACATCACACACGGGGGAGCCATGTAGGCACCTGTCATGTGGTCTACGGTCAGCCAGTCCTGACTGTACTGCAAGAGTAAAGCAACAAGTTCCTCGTCTGAACCTGACACAGCGGCCAGCGCTTCCCGGTCTTCATCCAGTATGGCCGGGTCATCTACGCGAAAGGAACTAACCCCTGCTGCGATGTCTACTGCCAGCTTGTTGTAGTACTTCGCAGTCTGGATGATCATACTTCGGGTGTAGTACCAGACCGTACTGATCTCGTTGGCAGATACGTCGTAGTAGCGCTCCTTTTTCACTTCACAGCCATCGAGGTACACTTCTTCGGTGATGCCGTATTGCGTCGCTGCCCCCAGCCCAACGATGACATCTGCAAACGGACCGTCGAGGTAACCTTCCAGGTTGGTACTGAGTACGCTTTCTGCCGAGGTACGGATCTCCTCCTCGAAGGCAAGTGTTATGCGCTGCGCGGTCCCTTCCTCCCTGCTGTAGGTGAACCCCATCTCGTCCTGCAGGTTGACACCGTATCCACGTACTTCAAATTTATCCCTGAACTGCAGGGACAAACCGGCTTCAAAAGCTCCCTGGGTCTTGATTTCGAAATTCATGCGGGTGCCTTTTTTGATGTAGGAATAACTGTGATCGCCGGGAGGATCTCTCAGGACATAGAGTGGTACCTTGAGGTTTTCTGTGGATGCTTCTTTTTCCGGGGCCACGATCACGTCGCTTCCTTCCAGCGTTTCGGCTCCTTCCAGCAAATAGTCCATGAGCATGGTACCGACCAGGTTTCCATCGTTGTCCAGGTAGAGCACTTCCAACTGGTGCAGGTAAGGAGCGACCAGGTTGGGCCTGGCAGGGTTAAAGGTGTAGGTATAGGTGCCCGTGTTGGGATCAAACACGATGGTGGAGTTGGGATCGCCTTCATTGAGGCTGGACAGCAAGCTGTTTTGTACGGGTTTGGATGCACCGGAATTTACCACGATGATGTACCCGTCCTTGACCTGACACCCTTCTTCCAGGATGGAAAAGCGGATCGTCGCGTTGACGTTTTGCCTGACAGACCACAACGACTCTCCTTCGCATGACGAAACGACGGTCACATTGTTCGACGGCTCTGCCAGAATATCGGGCCTGCGATGAAAGACGTAGTGGCCGTTTTCTTCATCGTCATCCTGCAGGTCCAGCAACAGTTCGTCGTACCCTGCCTGGTAGAGGTCCGTGATGGAATCATTGACCCGCAACTCTTCGATGATGCCCTGAAACCTCGACTTAAAGGGTACAACCTTGAAGCGCGAACGGAAATAATCGAGAACGGTACTGGAAAAACTGTCATGTGGCTCTGCATTGACCACGGTAGCCCGCAAATTGTAAGGGGGGACCCTAAGCTCCAAAATACCTGCTTCATCGGTATAAAATGTAGAGTCGTACAGGAAATTGTCCATGTCCTGTAACCTCACCTCAAACTGATAGTCGCCCAGGGACTCCAGGCACGGGTCGGTGATGCGCAAGCGCAGGGGTAGGGACGTCGTATCCAGGATGTTCCGATGGTAAAACCCTGCATCATCAAAGTCTGAAATACCAAAGGTGATTGTCTCATTCAATGCGTTCGGGTTTTGGTATGCTGCCCCCTCGGCTCGTTCTACTTCCAGCGTGTAGATCGTCTGATCGTCATAGGCGCCGTTGAAAGTCGCGAATGAATAGGCACCATATACATTTGTCACTGTCTGCTGCTCCTGCAAGGTATCTCCCTGGTGAATGACGTAGTAATTGACCTTTACTTTTTCCAGTCCGCAATTCGAGCAATTTTCGTATTTCACCAGCCCCTGAATGATGTCCGCACCGGAGTAAATGAAGGGATCGAGTCCTTTCATCTGATCGACATCGGAAAAGGCAAAGGTTTGACTCGCTTCCCGGTAGTTTGCTACTTCGTAGGGAGTATACAGGTCATAGGTAATGGGGTTTCCGTTTTTATCCTGAAAGGGCAGGTAGGTGAAGGTAACGGAGCCATCGTCCTGGCTGACCGCTTCCTGAAGGACGTAGTCATGGTTTTGCCCATTGGGCAGCTTCCCTTTGATGAAAAACCGCTTGTTTTTTACGGCGGCCCCGGGTGCTATTTCACTGATGACATTGGCAAAAACTTCCGCAGCTCCTCTTTGCTCCCCTTTGGCCGGATAGTAGACGCCTTTCACTTCCTGCGTGGTGCCGTCTACTACCTGCAGCGTGTAGACGTACTCGTTGCCGGCATAAAGTGTGGCGGTTTGATCCATCCAGGAGTAGGCAGCGTTTTCTCTGATGTCTTCTCGTTCCCACACTTTTTGCTCGTCCCGGTAGATTTCAAAGACATCTCCGAGTTCCAGCGTGATCCCACTATCCGAGATGCTGTAGGTATCCCATTCCAGCATGACTCCGTCGGATCGTGTGGTGGTCGCACGGAGTACTTTGCTTAAGTGGACAGGCTTTGTCGCGTCGATTGTTAGGACAGTTGGCACGATGAGTGGACTGCTTTTGGTGTGTCCGTCCACTTCTTTGTAGCCCAGCAGGGAAAAGGTATAATCGGTCTGCTGACCGTGCTTGCTCAGGGAGGGGACGTAAACGTAGTGCCTGGCTCCCGGATCTATTCGGATCACGTCTTCGCTGCTGCCGTCGTTGACGATGAGTTCATAGTAGCTCAGGTCAAAATGATCGTATGTCCAGATGACGTTGATCGCCAATGGTGCGACGGCTCCGTCATTTAACGGGGAGACTTCTTCTGATTGCAACGGATTGAACCCACCGTAATCGTAATAGCTTGTGGTCTTCGCCGCATAGTAGGCTTCGTTGTTCACTTCCCGAACGCTTTGTATGCTGATCTCGTATTGCTCACCCGGCACCTTGTTTCCAAACTTGAGCTGATAGGTCGTTTGCCCGTCGGTAAATGGTACCTTCACATAGGTGGAATCCATCTTTGACCGGTCCGTGTTGATGAGGTAGCAGTCAAAGTACGAGATGTTCCCGGTATCAAAAGACCAGTCGATCTGCAAGGTATCTGCTGTCGATGCGGTACCGATGAGCAGGTTCTCGGATCGGACGGAATCGATGGAGGGGAACCATGCGGAGACCTCTACCGCTGCCGACGTGATGTCGTCGATGGCACTGACCAGCTTTATCTGGTATTTGGTGTCCGTATTCGGTACGCCTTTGAGGTCGGTAAAGGTGGTTTGATCCAGT
Source organism: Bacteroidota bacterium (assembly GCA_039192005.1). GTDB lineage: Bacteria > Bacteroidota > Bacteroidia > Cytophagales > Cyclobacteriaceae > Ekhidna. The sequence continues at coordinate 11,650 of JBCCXH010000003.1, read as the reverse complement.
GTGAGGGTGGCAATTTCCTCTCGTTCCCGCTCAATGACGACTTCGCTAAGGCTTGTGGTATGTATTGGGTACTCCCAGGTCAGGTCGATACCAAATGCGGCTTCGTTGGTGGTGGCTTTCGCATGTTGGACCATCCCTACCGGAGGCGTATTCACGGTGAGTTGGGCATTTTCCACCTGAGGATTGGAGTGGGCCACATTTTCTTTGATCGTGAAGCCATTCAGTGTGTAAGATGAAACCACTCCGGGATAGGCAAATTCTTCCAGGTAGTAGTTGTCGGCCGGTGCCGTCAATGGCAGACCGTCTCTAACGAGACCAAATCCATCCAAATTGTTGTAGGCATGTACCCAATGGAGTTCCAGTATCCCTTCGCCTTCTGGTACGTATGCGGTCAAACCAAAAGGCGCATGCACCTTCGGTGTTGCTACGGTCACCACTTCGGAACGGGGAGGCTCCTGCTGTTGTGCGCTTGTGTTTTCCTGAAAGGGAACAACGGAGTATTCGTAGGTGATTCCGGGAATGGCAAGGGAATCGACAAAGTACATCGGTTCGCTTCTGTCAATTTCTCCGATGACCAACCCGTCTCTAAAGACCTCAAATCCTTCGAACTCCAGGTTGTTGGTGGTCCAGAAGAGGGTATTGTTCATGCCGACCTGATCTTCAAAGGCTGAAATGGCGGGGATGGTGGCCAGGGTTCCTTCGTTGTAGTAATAATCGAACGACTCCGGGTATTGCACATTCATCGTCATTGAAGTGGAGGGCGTGGCATCGATGGTCTTCGTGTAACCCGGCACCCTCGTAAAAGGGGTACCGACTGCTACTTCAACTGGTCCCTGAGTGTTGATATCTTCCATCTGATAGGCTCCGGCCCCATCTGTATAGGTGACCTTCCCCCCGATCGTCACGGGAATGTAGGGAACGCCCCGCCCGTTTTTATCTGTCACCGTACCGAGTAGCGTCGTCCTTGCCTGCATCTTACCTGCTGTACTGAGGAATGGGGAGGTTTCTCCCTGGTAGACCGCCCGTAGCTGATAGGCATAATGCATTCCGGGCACAAGGGTTGAGTCGGCATCAATGAACCCACGCATGTGAGTGGCCAACAGGGTATCCAGCTTCTCTCCGTCCCGGTAGAGCTCAAATTCGGCAAACGCAAAATCCGGGTATTCCCAGGAAAGGGCCACGGCAGAGGCTGCGTGGTGCGTAGCCATGAAATTTGTAGGTGTGCTGATCTGTTCTTCGTTTACCTGTGTCTCACCGGAGGTGGAGGTGGTCCCGACTTCTGTACAAACGGTTCCTGAACAGGTGGCTAGTGTTACTTCGATGGAAGTGGACAGGGATTCGTACCCCCAGGCAAAGGAAGTAGCAAAAGGATCGTTCACTTCAAAGGTGCTGCCATCAATGGTGATCGCGTACCGGTCAGGCAGTATATCCGGTGCCTCCCACAGGACCTTGACGAAATTTTGCGTGGTCGCTGCGTCTGCTTCTTCATTTCGCACGATGGTCAACTGGAAATCGTGAGTGCCTGGGGAATGATGAGGGGCTACCAGGTCAATGGATGCGTCCATGAGCTGCTGTTCTATCGCTCCTTCCGACGTTCGGTAGTACTTATAGGGTTTGAGCGTCCAGTCTGCCGATTCCAAATGGTTTAGCTGGTAGAAAAACTCAAACGTGGCTTCGTTTCCATTGATCTCACTGTGTGCCACCGGAAGTTGAGCAACCCGCTTCTCTCCTTTGTATACGTAAAATCCATCCAGCGGCACCTGCTGAAATGGATGCCCTGTGGTCGCAAGGGTCAACCGATTTTCGGTCGATAGTTCCACCACGCTCATCTCTTTCAACGGAACCAAAAGGCTGTCCAGGTCACCAAAGTGAACATGTGCGACGATGTTTGACGACTGGTCTTTCAATTCTGCTCCACTGGCGCTCACCGGGATTACCTGATAATCGTATGCTGAATCAAGGGCACCTAAAGGGTCGAGGTACGTGTACGTCTCCTGATCCGGATCCAATGAAATAACGTCCAGCAAAAGCTCGTCCCGGTAGACGTGAAATCCACTGACTTTGTGGGAAGGAGGATAGGTAAAGGTCAGCTCCGGGGAATACTGTTCGGCAGACGTTGTAACCTGCAGGTCATCCAGCGCTTCGATGGCTACGTTCCCGATGTCTTCCAGTTCGTAGCTGTCAAATACGATCTCGTTCTGGGCCAACAGGTAATACAGCTTGAACTCGTAGGTATTGACGGAGTCTGTGGAATGGTAGTCAATGAAGGTGTTTTCATTGAGGATCAACGCCTGGGTGTTGTAAACCCGCCTGAGGGTATCGTTGATGTATACATTCAAAAACCCATCGGCCTCTGGTATCCGGGTCGAATCGATGGCCACCATAAAGGACAGGTAGTTGTCTTCGACCGTATCAATGATCATTTCTTTGATAAAGGTGGTGACTTTTTCCAGCCCGTACGCGTAGTTTTCATACAGAAAGTTGTCTGTTGATCGTGGCTGCTCCATGGTCAACAGGACGTCTCCGTCATCCGGGTCTTCTTTGATGAATAAGGTGCTTTTCCCATAGGCCACTTCCTTCGTTTCAAATTGACCGTTCTCATCTGATTGCAAGGTCAGCGGTTCCACGGCTCCTCCCTGTGGTACCAGCTTGAACTCGTGGTTGGGGACGACAAATTCACCGGTGCGGGACAGCAACCACCCACTCAACGCGCCATTGGCTTCCAGGTCGATGGTCTGTTCACTGGCGATGGCTGCCTCGTTGTTTTTAAGGACCTCCAGTAAATAGGTGTGCGTGGCGGCTGCCTCCATTTTGCGATCTACGTATTCGGTTGTTTTGAATAGGGTGGCCAATGGCTGGCCGTTTCGGACGATCCGTACGGAGTCAAACCCAATCGTCTGTAGGTCTTCGCTCCAGTTCAAGACCACCTGATGTGCTGCGGGATCGTATGCGGCCTGAAAGCCGGTAGTCAGTGTCTGCACCTGCTTCCTTACAACTCCTACCTTATCCGACGGGTCAAATGAACTGACCGGATAGTTGGGAACGATCACGTAGTCATAGGTATGATCGGCAAGCAGGGATGCGTCACCTTCCGAGGTATAGGCATCGGTTAGTTCAAGGATGTCATGCAGGTTGCCATTGTTAAAAAAAGAGAAGGAAGGATTGGCGTTAATGGAAGCACCCGGAAAATCGGATGTCCGTACGAGACGTTCGCTATGGTCTGCTGACAGGCTCACACGCATCACTTCCGATGCTTCCTCATTTTGTTGGTGATATAATACCTCCCAACCGGTGCGCAGGTCGGGCGTGTTTCGGTACATTTCAAGAAATTCAAAGGGCGCCAGGGGGTTCGGTTTCACCGCCAGGTACCCCAACTCATAGCGGTAACCTTCCGAAAAGTAGGTGCCAAAAGATAGGTTTCCCTGCGTTTGAACAAGTATCTGAGTAGGGTCCAATTCGCGGACCGGGACAGAGCTGGTGCCCAGGAGTCCTCCATTCAGGTATACTTCGTACCTTCGGTTTTCGCTTTTCTCTACGTCAACAGCAACACTGATGACCAGGTCGTTCCACTTTTCGATGTCCATGGTCCTGAGAAAGAACTCGTTGTTTTCTCCCAACCTCACAAATAGTCGGTTGTTCTCATCGACGTACACCTCAAAATTTCCTGAAAAAAGTAAGGTATTTCTTACCGTAGCAGTTTTCAGTGACTTGAACCGCATCGCGATGGAAAACTCGTTGAGGTCGGTGAGCGAGTCAAACACAAAAAAGTTAAATGGACCATCGTAGATACCTGAATGAATCATTTGATCGGGTAGGTAGCTGTTGACCAAAATGGAATCTCCGGTGGATGCATCGATGCGCAACAGGTCGTAAGAAGACGGGTAGTAACTATCAGTAAAAAACTGGATGGGGATCGATCCGGGTTTCTGAATGTCGTAAACGCTGTCGGAGTTGACGATCTGATTGCTCACTCTCGCCTTCAGGTCATCGACCGAAGTGCTTCCGATGCCATCGGCACTGGACACCAGTTGTTTCCCGGAGCCTACCTCGCTAAATACCGCTTCATACGCTCCCGGAATGGACCGGCCCCTTCGCTCTTTATATACTCCGAAGACTTCCTGCCGGTCAAAGATGTAAGACTTTCCCGTTCGTATCCCTTTACTGTAAGCAACGACTCCAATGTCTGATGCACCCGTCGTCCCTTCTACGATGAGTGGTTCGCCGGAAGCGATCAGTCCCGTGAGCCGGTCGGAATTAAAATCATCGGGTACGATCCATTGGTTTTCCAGGTTTACCACCTCGGTGGCGGTATACACGTCGTACTGATCCTGCCTGATCTGATCCTGGGTTCGGGGTACGGACCAGCCCCTTACGGGACCCAACCGAACGGCTTGTATGTGGTAGTCCATGTCGTTGCCATCTACGTCCGGCATGGTGTTTTCCTGATCGTTTTGTGAGGGGATCGTGTAGGTAAAACCGGCTGCCATTCCTATCTGATCAAGTGTGCCACGCGTTGGGAACGCGCCTATTTCACTTCCGTTAATGAAGACGTGGGTCGCTCCTGATGCCTCCACCAATGCAAAGTGATACCAGGTATGGGATCGGAACCCGTGTGCCAGAAATGTCGTCGGCTCGCCCTCACTGGTTTGGTACAGGCCTTCGGAAGTGATCAATAGCTTATCGGTTGCTACACTCGCACTCATGATCAGGCCGGGGTTGCCTTGAAGTGCGCCTACGTCCAGCCAAAACTCCAGGGTACTGTTTGTGTAGCCGTTGGTAAAGGGGGCTTTCACCGCATTTCCCAACACGGAATATTGGGTGTATGCCTCTCCTGATGCATTCAGTTGGTTACTTAGCATCACCGTATCATGAATGATCAGCTCCAGCGCATTGAAATTGATGCGAGCATTGGCCAGGTTGTATTCCGCAATGTTGACGTCGGCATCGTACACGTTCTCTCCGTTCCTGAAAAATGCGGTATTGATGGCTCCAAACTCCCGATCTTCCAGAATGGAGTTATCGTATATCCAACGGTGGATGACCACCTCTTCTGACAAACTCATGACGCTGTAGTCCAGGTCTTTGAGTGTACCCTGGGACATGGAAGGATAGGACACGAAACGTTTGTCCGGCTGGGAAACGTGGAATGCTACGATGTAGTAGGTGTTTGCCGTGAAGTCAACGACATCGAAGTCATCGTAACTGGTAATGTTCCCGTCGTTGATGACCTTGATCGGCTCATTGGCGTATTCGTTGCCGCTATTGGCGATTGTTTTTTTAAAGATGAGGTAGCCGTCTGCGAGGGTCCCCTGGTGATAGTAGGGTGTCCAGGAAAGGTTGATCTTGCCCGTGTATTTACTTACGGATGCGGCAAAGCCTGAAACCGGCTCCTGGGCAAATTGTCCAAATCCTATTTTTTCATTGGATGCACTTAGCGTTAGGAAATTGGTCGGTGCTCCGTCCTTGATGAGTGAATCGATGCTTCCTCGGTCGGCAAATAAATAGATCTCCCGATGCGACGCCAGCTTGTCATCGAACACATTGAAAGCGGGTGACAGCGGACTGCCTTTGGTCTCGTCCACAATCTGGATAAAGTCATCTTCCAGGTCGTTGTCTTGCGTAAAGTGTACGTAAAAATACCTGCCGTAATAGTCCGAAAACTCCCAATATCCTTCATAGGACGGCTCTAAAGGGTTTTGTGCGTTGGCTGTGCCTAAGACCATCAGACATAGCACTACCTGTATAATTTTTCTCATTTACTGATTGAGGTTAGTTTACCAAAAAAAATTCCGGTGAATTAGTGTTGCTCCTTTTCGGCCATCTTCTGCTCCAACTCGATGATGTAGAGTGTGAGTTCTTCGATCTTCTTCAGCAGTATGGCATCCATTTCGCTGATGTTGTAGCCTTCTTCCTGGATGACCTGCTCTGAAGGTACCTCCGGGAGGTGGTGGTGTTTCTCTACAAATGATCTTACTTCTTCAAGGGGTCGCAGTTCGTAGCTGTCCTGAAATACGTAATCCGGCCAGTTGGCTTCCGTGGGCATGACGTCTATGTTTTTCGTCTCGATGGTCTGGCTGACGAAAAGTTGGTCCAATGCTGTTTTGCCTTCTACTTTGAACGTTTCAGCAGTGGTCACTTTCAGCCCGTTTTCATAGGTCCCGATTGTTCCTTTGGAGGTAGCGGATTCGAAAAGTTCCAGGTCTCCTGCCACGTCCACGTCGTCGTTGATCGTGAGGGGTTGTGTGTTGTGCTGGATGGGACCATTGAGGTAGATCTGGTTGGTGGCATCCACGACCAGGTCGGTGACATCGGCTACTACTTTTTCATCCTGAATCAATAACTCGCCTGCTTCATTGGTGATCTTACTTTGTGCGCTAATTGCAGCCTCAGCAATAAGCGGCGCGTTGAATTGGGAAGCGACATTGAACATGGGCGTACCGCCGTCGAAAATGGCGTTTCCTGTAAAAGTGGAAACACCTTTCAGGTCAACGGCCTCATTGAAGGTAGCGACCGAATTGGCTTCCAGTCCTCCTTTTACGTCCAGTTTCCAGCCTGCCAGGGTTTCGATGTAATCGGACCGTACGGATATGCCCCCATTCGTACCACTGTTGGCATACCAGAGATCGAGTCCCTCTTCGTCTCTTATCTGGAAATTTTCATCTGAGACCCCTGTAATACCCGGAGCGTCAACGGTCACTGCATCTAACTTGGACTCCAGCGCAATGGGGCCTCCAGAGTTGGATAGTTTCAGGCTTCCGATGGACGAGATGAAGTGATCTTCTCCTACTGCCGTAAGGTCCTTCGTGGTAAAGTCCCCTTTGATGATTAGGTCGCCATTGGCATTTGCAGTCATGTTGCCATTTGCGAAAGACCTCCTGATAAACAGCACATCTACGAACCATTTTTCATGATTTTTCTTTGATATAAAATCCGCATTAATGTGCCATATGCCACCAGAATTGAACAATCGCATGTCTATGATGTCCTGGCTTCCACCTTCATTGATGTCGCCTCCATCCCCGTCATCAACCTCAAAACTTTTAATCGTCGCTACCCATTGATCTACACTTACTCCTGTGGATTGGACTCCTCCCCAAAAGGGTCCGTATGTTTGATTCCACATGATATTTTGCATCGCATCAGGTGTCGGATTTGCAGTAGGCGTTTGTGCGCTCACCTGTGCAGCCAGTGCGGTTAGAAGAAAAATTAGAAAGAACACCCTGTAGAGAAGCGTTCGCCTTGAAAATTGATTTGCAGTATAAGTCATGGTATTAGAAGTTTACTATTTTTTATTTGATACATACAAATTACAAAAAGAGCTTCCAACCTTCCCAAAAGGCTTTATGTACAAATGATCTACGGTTACTATACATCCCTTTTTATTATCAACTTTTTATTATCATATGATAATATTATCTGAATTTTACACGTACATTACGAGAATATAACTTTTACCACTAGTTGCCATTCGTCCGTTCATCTCCATCTATTCTTGCTCGGAATTTTAATTTTGGAAGGATCTTACGTAAATTTTGCAGGTTCTTTGGCTACTATGGTGAGAAAAAAGTGTCTTGAAAATCAATGAACATACTCATACTTGACGATGAAAAACATGCAAGAGATGCGGTACGGTCATTACTTGCCAGCTATTATAAGTTGCCTTATGAAGTACTTGAAGCATCCAACATAGAAGAAGCGCTCCAACTTATTGAAAATCAAGAGATTGCACTTGCTTTTCTGGATGTAAAACTGAAAGGTGCCACCACGTTTGACTTTTTGATACGTCTTCCGGTCATCAATTTTAAAATTGTTTTCATCTCAGGACATGATGAGTACGCCATCCGGGCTTTTCGTTTTAATGCCATTGACTACCTGCTAAAGCCTATTTATCCGCTGGAGTTTCAAGAGGCACTTGAGAAAATTGACTCAAGTACGCCTTTGAGTGCCATGCAGCTAACGAAACTAAACAAAGATGTTCATGCTGAAAAGATTGAGAACATTGTGCTAAAAGACATGACTTCGGTTCACATCTTACCTGTTTCCGATTTATACTATTGTAAGTCGGACGGCAACTATACGACTTTCTTTCTTGAAGATAACAGCAGCATCACCATTGCAAAACCGATCAAGGAATACGAGAAACTACTACGAGGTACCCATTTTTTCAGAACACACCGGTCCTATCTTGTAAACCTGAACCACATCCGGTCGTTTGACAAAAAAGATGACGGATTTATTGTCATGAAAAACAAAAGCGAAGTCCCACTGGCACGAAACAAAAAAGACTCCTTTATGTTAGCGATGAAGGTAATTTAGGTTGCTTATTGTTCAGGTTCATTACCCCCTACAAAATACCCTACACCATCTATACAATGAAAAGCAACAAACATACTTTTCTGATTTTTCAGAAAACAATAAACCACATTTTTGATGATTACATAACCATTACCACTTATGAAATTATCTTCCTCTAATGAATACAAACAAATCAAAGAAGAGCTTAACCTCGCCAAGCTGGCACTAAACAAAAAAAACAGGGAGCTATCCGTTTTATCACTGCAAATGATGTCTTTCCAAACGAAAATGGAAGAACTGATGGATGAGTTTCAGAAAAAAGACGCCAATAATAAATTCATCAAAAGACTCTCCAAGCAATACAAAAAGGATATTGGATTCAAGGCCAATGCGTGGATAAACTTCCGTTCTTATTTTGAAAATGTACATCCAGAGTTTATCGAGAACCTTACGATTCAATATCCTGATTTAAGTCAAAATGAAATTAAGTTGTTGGCATTTCTAAAAATGAACATGAACAATAAGCAAATAGCTGAAATACTTAATGTGACTGTCGGGGCGATCAGCCAATCAAAAAGAAGGTTGAAAAAGAAACTGGGCCTGCTTCCCGAGGATAATCTCTTCTCGTTTATTGTCGCTATTCAATGACTCAAGATTTTGTTTCTTTTTGGATAAGTGCCATGGCGAGAGCTATCAGGACAAATCAACTACTTACCTTTCAAAACTTCCGGGGATTGTCTTGTACTCACAATATCAATGACTTCAACTTTAACGTCATTCCCTAGATAGAGCACTTTATAATGTCTTACGATAATTCTTCGATATTTTGGATTGATTTCATCTTCCTGATACTGATTAGCGAAAATTATTTTCTTAGGAGCATTTAGCAAATCAGTTCGAACGTTTTTTGCTCCTTGCGGAGATTTGTTTTTGTGGTAATCATAAATGGCTTTGAGTGACTTTTTAGCTGCTATTGACCAAACGATTATGGGTTTAGACATTACCAGTTCTCAACTTCCTTTTCCAAATCTTCTTGGGTAATGAAATCCCCTGAGGCAATTTGATTTTCGGATTTTTCAAGACGAAAATTATATTCCTTTTTTGTCAATGGTTCCCCATTAGTTGTATAGCCAACAATCATTTCTTCTTCCAACAGTTTATCAACTTTCGCAATCAATGACTCTTTGGATACACTCATAATCTTTTTTATGACATCCAATTTTGCCGCTTGTAAATCCATCGCATCCTTTTTTTACAAAATAACGATAAAACTCGTGCTTTAGATCAAATGAATCTAAAATTATAATAAATCCAAAAATCTTCTATTTATTAATTACTGACATCCGACTAAATTTCATTTAGTGTTAAAAAGGACCATTAAGAGCTATTAATGTGTGTTTTTTCTTGGTTCTGAAAAGTACCCCCAGTTTTTAGGTCAAACAATTGCAGTTGTACTATTTCTAGGTTTCGTTCCTCTGATTTAAGCCTACCACTTTTCATAATTTTAATCAACCCTATGTAGGAACCCATATTGTTAGCAGCTACGTTGACCAACGTGGTAAAAGCTTCTGCCTCTATGATCTGTCTATGGATAACTGAAAAGATGAGCTGTGCAATTAAAGCTATCCAAACTTGTGTTTTGATGCCCTCTGGGCTGTCCGAGAAAAAGAAGCATAACTCAAAATTTTGCTTCAACTGTTTAAAAAGTACCTCGATATTCCACCTATACTTGTAAAGCTGAACAATGGTCATGGCTTCATAATCAAACATATTGGATACAAACTGAAGTACTTTACCACTAGCATGGTCTTTAAAAATGATCAACCGAGTTTCTAAACCTTCTTTTAGTCGGATACGCTGGTCACTTATTACACCACCATCTGAGTAGTGACTGATATGATTAGGCTGTCCGACTAAAACCTCATAGTTTGCATTCTCATTGAGACGGGTCACATAAAACACTCCTCGTTCAGTCCATTGTTTCCAAACCTTATAGTGTGCATAACCTTTATCAAAGATGTAGATAGCCCCTTTTTCTACCTGAAGCTGTCCCAGAAAAGACTTGTCATTGTTGGCTGCTTCACTGATGGTGACCAAGTCGGGAACAAATCCCATCAAAGGCATCTTGGTATGAATCTTCAATCCTCCTTTTTTCTTTCCTGTGAGCGTGTTACGGCCAGCTCCTTTGAAGATGTCTACAAATAAGGTAATGGTTGAAGAATCGAAACAGAAAATCTTGTCGCTACACAGCTTTTCTTTGAAGTGACATAAAGAAGGCTTCAAAACTTCCTTATAATGCTCATAGAGTTTTTGATAAATAGTGGCAAAAACATCACTATTACGACGAGTATTAGCATCGCTAAGTGTACTCACAGCCGGAAGCTGGCGAATACCCAGATAGGTCAGTTTGTCTTCTAGAAGAAGTAAGTTCTTACAGAGGTTATTGAGTGATTTGCACCGCATTACCACACCATAAAATAGAAAGACCAGCTGTTTATAAGTTGTCATCGTTTTGTAATAGCGATCACTCTGATGTGCGAATGTGCTCTCTTCGACCAAATGCCGAGGAATGAAAGAAAGTAGTTGACAAAGTATGGGCTGTCCGGATAGATATGTATTTTTAGCCATGATGTTGGATGTCATAACCCAAACATCAGGAATTTTAGCGAGGTGTTAACACCTCGCTATTGTACTTTTTTGAGGTACACTCAAATCAAATCCCTTTTTCTCGGATGTCAGTAATTTTGAATAAACTCTTATTTAGTTAGGTATCCATGCATCAGGAGTGCTTTACTTATGTTTTTAGTGAATGGGATAGTGCCAAATTGTAGTTTTATACTTGATCGATTACGCCTAGTTGAGAAGCTCTTCTAACCTCTTTATCTCAATCATACACTCATCTAGCTTGTTTGCTTTGGAGGAAAGCTCTAGTTCTGTTTGCTTTTGCTCTGTGATGTCTCTGGAGATTCCGTAGGTACCAATGATCTTATTTTCAGTGTTAATCAGTGGAAGCTTGGTCGTGGATACATAGCCTGTAGTTCCATCGTTTCTATCTTCTTCTTCCACATCATTTAACAGAGGCCGACCCGTTTTGATAATGTTTTGCTCATCTTCATAAGCTTTTCTTGCATGGTTTCCGAAGAAATCGAAATCGGATTTACCATGGATGTCTTCGGTATCATTCACATTAAATAATGACACCATGGACTTACTCACGCGGATGAAGTTGCTTTTGAGGTCTTTAAAGTAGATGTAATCCGGCATATAGTTCAGTAACGCATCTAGTAAAGATTTTTCTTTCTCATAAGCCTCTTTCATTTTGAAAATGACTGTGTTTTCATTGCCTGAAATCTTG
>JBCCXH010000002.1:0-49680 GCA_039192005.1 Bacteroidota bacterium | reverse complement strand
CCCGCATAGATCTTCTCCCCTTCAAATGTTACTGTATTATCTTGTCTGTGCATAAGCTTATGAGGTATTTAAAGTTCTTATCTTTAAGGTATCTCAGGCTTTGCCTTTACAAACATAGGGGCTTTATCGTTTCCGAAATGCGGACAAGGTATTGTGCTGTTCTTTTGTTTTGCCTATTTGCATTAAACCAAAGAATCATTTGTATTTGACTATGATAAGTTCTCTATTTGTATAGATATAACCTGACAAACATGAAAAATCTAATGACCATTTTAGTGATGATTGCATTCCTAGGAGCTTGCACATCCGCCTCAACTAAAGAAGAAGCTGAGGAAACAGAAACGGTAGAGGAAACTACAGCAATAGAAACGGTAGAAGAAGAAGTGGAGGTTGCTGTTGACACAACCGAGGTAATGGCAGACTCTGTTGCATCAGAAGGAGAAGTAGCAACAGAAACGGAGGTTGTAGAATAAGTAATCATTTACTCTTAAAGAAAAAGGGGATTTAATCTATGTTAGATAAATCCCTTTTTTATTTGTCATCTGTTTTACATCTCATCTATGATGTGAAACTCAACTCAAATGTTAATCGTCCAACAATTTCATGAAATACACGGTCTTCTTTATGCTCTGCGCTATTGGTTGCAGTACGAAAATAAATCCGGAAGAAATCACCAGAGCATCTATTCTGGCTCACGGCCTGAATCATCTTGACAGTAAAAAAGTCAGTTTTGATTTCAGGGATAAGCGCTATTCATTGGACAGGTCGGAGGAGGATTATTTCTATACCCGCTCGTTTGATGATTCGGTGGGTTTTGTTGAGGATGTTCTTATCAACAGCAAAGACTTCACCCGGATCGTTGATGGTGATACCATGCAGGTAGGAAGAGAACTGGCTGTGAAGTATGCGAACTCTGTAAATTCTGTGCTTTACTTTGTACAGTTACCATTGACATTAACTGATCCTGCCGCGATCAAAACCTATCAGGGAAGTGTGGAGATAAAAGGGAAAACATACCATCAGTTAGAAGTAAGGTTTTCAGAAAAAGATGGGGGAAATGACTTTGAGGACGTATTTCTGTACTGGTTTGAGCAGGAGACCAAGACCCTGGATTACCTTGCTTACAGTTACTTGACAGATGGTGGAGGCGTTCGTTTTCGAGAGGCGATTAACAGAAGAACCATAGAGAATATCGTTTTTCAAGACTATATCAACTACAAGCCGGCCAAAAAGACCACTTCTCTTTCAGACATGCTAGACCTTTACAAAAAAGATAAATTGATGGAGTTATCCAGGATTGAAAATAGAGATGTTCTGGTTAATTGATTCTACGTTTTAGGTCGTTTGATAAGCTGAATGAAATGATGTCGATTGAAAAGGTCTAGCACTGGGCTTTATTGCAAAGAAAAAGGCAACTCTTGGAGTTGCCTCGTGCAAAAACCTAAGTTTTTGCTTCCTTAGTTATCTTCACTATTTTTTCATTAAACGAATAAAAGCTGTTTTTCCATGGACAGACTCAATTTGTATAAGGTACATGCCGGATAATTGTTGAGAGAGGTCTAAAGGTTTAAAAAACTCGGAATTTACCGATTCACTGAAAACCTGGTTTCCATTCAAACTGAAAACGCTTATTTTACCACGAATACGTTCACCAAACTGTACCGTTACCATTCCGCTCGTTACCGGATTGGGGTAAACAGCGAGCGATTCAAAATCACTTCGCCTGACTCCTAATGGTATTTCGGATACATTTATTTCGAATGATTCGGTGACTTTTCCTGTCTTCCCGTCGTCTGCAGTAACGGATATTGTTGCCGTACCCAATCCAACTTCTGTGATGGTTAGTATATTCCCTTCTAATGAAACGGTAGCAACGGACGGATCACTTGAAGTCACACTAAAAACTAATGCATCGTTATCTGCGTCTACAAATGTAGCGGTTAGATCTACTGTTGAAGTACCAAAACCTTCTTCAAGTGTCAAAGGATCTATTTCAGTTGCTATGGTCGGAACATTATTTTTTCTTCCGAAAATAACATATGCCTCGCCGGTATTTCCGGACCTTTCATCGCCACCTGCAGATTCACCTCCGACAATGAAATCCTCAATTCCGTCTCCATTGATATCTCCGGCTGAGGCGACACGACAGGCATAGTCAAAGGTGTTGGCCCCTTCGAAAACAAATCCGTTATTACCGTCCAGGTCAGACAAATCAAAAGCAGCAGCCGTCGTGTTTTCCTGTCCAAATAGGACATATCCGGCGCCTGAGTCTTCCCCACCAACTCCATCTCTTCGAAACGCACCTACCATTACATCTGCTCTTCCGTCTCCATTAATATCTCCTGTATTGACCATCTGACCGGAATAATCACTTTGTGCTATTCCATTTATTACAAACCCATTTGTACCATCTAAACCAGCGGTGGAGAGTGTTGCATCGAAATCTTCCTTTCCATATACTACATAAGTAGCTCCTTCCCCAAAATCATTTACGTCTACTCCCGGCGCACCAATGACAATATCGCTGATTCCATCCCCATTAATATCGCCGGCACCCAATGCAACTCCAATCCTATCGTACCTACTTGATCCCTGAACGGTAAACCCATTTGTTCCGTCCAAACCCGTGAGGTCTACGCTTTCTTCGAATGTACTTTTACCAAAGATGACGTAGGTTTCTCCTACCCCGTTTTGGTCTGGAATACTCGCTAACGGAGCGGCCAACAACAGGTCATCTATGCCATCATTGTTAACATCTCCTGCACTTGTCGCCGTGTTTCCCCTGAACGAACCCGTGTCTCCCAATCGATCATTTGCTTCTATACCGGTCACAGTAAAACCATTGGTACCGTCAAGTGTAGTCAGGTCAAAAACTCCTGTAAATGATGTACTTTTTCCAAAAACCACATAGCACCTTCCTCGATTACTATTATAGCCTTCCTCCGTTAACAGCACGTCGTTGATTCCGTCCCCATTGATGTCTCCGGCACTTCCTACCGCTAGATTGGAACTGTATCGTTGAAAGACAAATCCATCCGAACCGTCTAAATCGTCGAGTTTTAATGTACTATCAAAGGATTCTTTTCCAAAAATGACATAACTCTGTGCTAAATCAGCAACGGCAATATCGTCTATACCGTCATCATTAATATCTCCTAAAGAAGCGATGGAACGTCCCGTTTCGGAAAGAAAATCATTGATAATTGTAAAACCATTTGTACCGTCCAGGCTTGAGATGGGAAATTCAGCATCAAACGCTTCTTTTTGGCCAAATACAATGTAAAGTTTCCCTTCGAAGAAATCGTCAGAAGGCTGTCGTATTGCACTGACCATAAAATCATCAATGCCGTCTCCATTGATGTCTCCTGCTGAACTTGTTCTTAATCCAAACTGACTATTTACAGATTCGCCAGATAACTTAAACCCATTACTACCGTCCAATTCAGAAGAGCTCAGTTGCACCGGAAAAAGTTGTGCATTTGCTGAGATGGGTGCGAATGTCATCCAACCCAATAGGGTGCTGGTTGCGATTCCCAACTTCCACTTTCGGTTCATTTCCAACAATCGACGTTTGAGCCGGTCTAGTTTTCGCTCTAGTTTTTGAACAAAATGATGGCGGCTTTCCTGGTTTAGGCGTAGTTGTAAGTTTTTATACTTTCGCTGGGTTTTCACCCATACTTGATATTTAGTAGCTCCTTTCATGGCACGATTAAATTCTTTGGTTTAAAAAAATAGTTCAATAAAGTACCGACTTAAAGCTAGCCATGGTGCAAATAGGAACTTGAAGGTATTTTATATACGTGAGCGTATTAAGCAGATTCGTAGGCGCTTGTTTGATATCTGCCGAAACTGTATTTTTAAAACAAATGCGTCGTTTCACTGTCTCCAATCAGTCCACTTGACATGGTATGGGATTTCTTTAAATAAAGTATGAACTTAGGTTCGATGAAAAAAGCTAGAAAAAACGACCTCAGCGAGCCTGTATGACCCGGTCATTTCGGAATTTTTGATGGTAATCTTATTTGAAAGATCAAAAATACCTGCCTACCGCAGGCAGTTCCGTAATCTATGGAGACGCGCTGTTGAGATTTCTGCCGACTTGTAAGGGGCCAAATGTGCTTTAAATTCATTCAAAAGCACATTTTTCTAGCCCGCCTGCCTTAGGGCAGGAATGACCGGGTCGCGCAGACGTTTCTTATTTACGTCGAACTGAGGTTATAGTAGAAAGTAAAAAGAGGCGTGAAAATGGTGAAATGAATTTGGGTTTTTCACCCCAGGTCAAGTCAAGCCTAATTGGTCACAACTGGCCGTCCACACTTAGCTGGCAGCAAGGTAATTTGGACTTTTTTGCGTTCCAGCCGTCCTCAAGGAGCGCTTAAACCGCCCATTCTGTAGGGGACTGGCCCTTGACCGCTCAAATCTGCGTCTGCCTTCACCTGTCACCTTCACTCTAACAAGTTTTTTATGCTAATTGTAATCTATGTGCGGTAGCGATTAACTCTCCCAGGCTCTTAATTTCAAATTTTTTGTAGATATTCTTTTTATGCTGCTCTACGGTCCTTACGGATCGGATGAGACTGGAAGCAATTTCCTTGGCAGATTTATTCCGCGCCAATAACCCAAATATTTCCCTTTCCCTGTTTGTTAATTTCATAAATGAATGTACCGCAGACGTAACCTCATACTGATCATTCAGCCTATTGCATATTTTTTTAGTGAATACCGGCAATTGATCGGTTGTGTTGCTAATGCAACAAAAAGTGTGATTAGTCAGATCGAGTTTCACACTGGTAATAACCAACGTATACCCATCCTTTTCTACCTTTTTCAGCTTTATTCGTTGAAAATAGCTGATCACTTCCCTTTCATCGTTCTTCATAGCCAGGTTTCGTAACTGACTTTTAACTCTCGGTAAATCATCTGGATGAGTGACCAGCTTTTGAAAGAAGGACCCTAAGGACCTGATTTCCTCTAGCGTAGCATCAAATTCCTTACAGGACTCTGCATCCATATAATGAACGGAGTAATCATTGATGTTATGGACGTGATAAAAACCCGGATATGTTGGTTTTGAGTAACCTATCCTTCTACCAAAAACCTCAGGGAAAACACATTTGTCAGGTAGTACATTCAGTACTTCACCTAAATTTCCTTGCAGTTCCATTTAAACAAAATCAAAAGCAGAAGCGAAGGTGTAAAGCTCCAAAAAAGAAGAAATCTCTAATTTTTTATAAATCCTCTTCTTATATGTTTTGATTGTGCTTTCGCTTATCCGAAGTTCTTTAGAAATGGTCTGGTTATCGCTATTGGATGCCCAAAGCTTCATAAGCTTTATTTCGCTTTTTGAAAGCCTGTTAATTTTTTCGAAGTTTTCCTGAATGAAAACGGTCTCTTCCCGGATCTCTTTCAGTTGATCTTCCTTGGATAAATCTCTGCCGAGATCTACACTAAAGCTGACGAGGCCACCCAAGTCTTCTATCATCATACCTGTAGTATACAATAATGTATACTTGCTATTCCCTGATTTGACCCGCTGTAGGAAACTAACTGTACTAAACTCGTCGATGTGTTGTAGATAATGGGAAACAGAGTCTTTAGCCTTTTTTAAGTCCTCCGGATGTACCATCGTTAGCGATTGGAAAGCTTCTTTGGTATCCCCATGCGCAAGGTTCAGTTTGGCTCTAGACCTGGGGTCCAAATAAATCAAACTAAAATCTTCTGGATCGTTTATGTGAAGCATGCAGGGCAGGCTTAATGAAAAAGAATCCAGATTACCATTGTATTTCTTTAATTCTTGAAGTAAATCCATACATGGCAAATTATGATACTAATCAAAATCTGCCATCTTCTTTTTACGAACGTAAACAAACACCATAATCACGACTCCTGCAATGGAGAGCGGAATGCTTAAAATCTGCCCCATATTCAACAAAAGGTCGTCTTCGAAAGCTTCCTGATTCATCTTGAAGAATTCATCAACGAAACGTAAGGCCCAGAGTAAAATCATCAGCAACGCAAAATTGAACCCCCGGGGCAAGACCGTCCTTTTGTTTTTCCAGAGCCAAAAGAGGAGTAGCATTAAAAGAATACAGTAGGTGGCTTCATACATTTGCGCGGCATGTCTTACGATACCAAGGGCATAAATTGCTACTACTTGCCTGCCTTCTTTTTCCTCGATGGTATAACTAAGTGGATCGTCACCAAAATCTACGTGTTGCCTGACTTCCTGGTATCTTAAAAGCGATGGCTTGAGGTTGTTTTCAATAAACCGCTTATCTTCCAGTTCCAGTTTAACGCCTCGTTTGTAGGTAATTTCGGCAGTTATTGGAACCCTGCCAGGTTGATCACTTTCTTTTTGTCCTCCTTTTTTAAAGGAAACGGATTCAATTCTTTTTTCATCATAGTTTAGCAAATCATTGGTAGCTCTTGCATAAACCAATCCCGTGTTGGAGTTTGTTTCGATCCCTTCCATCTCTGAGTTGAATAAATTTCCGGTCCGAATCAGTGCTCCTGTTAATACCACAACAATAACGATCCGGTCAAGTATCCATAGCATGTTGTAGCCAAGTTTTTTAGAGAAAAGATAAAGCGCCACTAAAATACCGATGGCGCCACCATGACTTGCAAGGCCTCCTTTCCAGACTTTTAAAATTTCAAGAGGATTGGATAGAAAGTACACCGGATCATAAAACAGGCAATGACCCAGTCTGGCTCCAACAATGACCGCGATGACCATGTAAGTGGTCAACTTATCAACGTCTTTTACAGGTCTGCCTTCTTTCTTAAAGATGTAAAACATAACCTGCTGGCTTAAGATAAAGCCCAAGGCAAACAACACTCCGTACCATCGCGGTGAGTAATTGATACCGGGGATGTTAAAGATATCCGGATTGAAATTCCAAATGATGTAGCTGAGCATATGATCGCCTATTTATAAATTAAGTCGCCCAAAGATGATAGAAAGAATTGAGATGGATTAGAACTTTCTCCAGAAATAAGGAGAAAAAAGCATCAGAACAGTAAATAATTCCAACCGGCCTAAAAGCATGTAAAAAGCAAGGAACCACTTGATGGATACTGGTAGATGAGCAAAATTGTCGGAAGGTCCCACACTCCCAATTCCAGGTCCTATATTACCGAGACAAGTGGCAATCGCCCCAAGGGAGGTTTCAAAGTCAATACCGAACGATGCGACAACAATGGTCCCAAAACAAAAGACCAAAATGTAGATCATTATGAAAGCCAGGATATTGAAAACAATTTCTCTGTTTACCGCGTTGCCGTTAAGTCGCACCGGAATGATTGCAGAAGGGTGGAGCTGTCTTTTCAACTCAAGAATGCTGTTTTTGATGAGTACAATGTGCCTGACCAGCTTGACTCCACCTGCAGTTGAGCCCGCGGAGCCTCCTGCAAACATCAATAAGAAAAACAAAATGGTCAATACAGGTGTCCAAGTAGTATAATCCTGAGAGGCAAATCCTGTGGTAGTGACCACGGAAACTACCTGAAACAATGCGTCTCGGAACGATTTTTCAAAGGAATCCTGACCAAGACTGTAAATCACAACGGCAACAATAACAGAAACCAGAAGATTAAAGATCAAATAAAATCGGAACTCTTCATTTCTTACTACTCTCCTAAACCTACCGTGAAGTCCCAAATACACCATGGTAAAGTTCGTACCTGCCAGGAACATGAATAAGATGATGATGTATTGGATAAAAGGACTTGGGAAGAAAGCCACGCTTGTGTTTTTTGTAGAAAAGCCTCCGGTCGCCATGGTGGTCAGGCTGTGGTTAATCGCATCAAAAAAACTCATACCTCCTACCCAAAGAAGGATGGTCTCTGCCAGCGTAAGCCCCAGATAAATCATCCATAAACGCTTAGCTGTTTCTTTAATTCTTGGTTGTAACTTATCTGGGGAGATTCCCGGTGCCTCTGCCACAAAGAGCTGCATGCCTCCAATCCCTAAGATGGGCAATATGGCTACGGTCAAAACGATAATGCCCATTCCCCCGATCCATTGCGTCAGGCTACGCCAAAAAAGAATCCCTTTCTGAACGCTTTCTATATCTGTCAAAATAGAAGCGCCAGTCGTAGAATACCCCGA
The DNA here is from genome assembly GCA_039192005.1 of Bacteroidota bacterium. GTDB lineage: Bacteria > Bacteroidota > Bacteroidia > Cytophagales > Cyclobacteriaceae > Ekhidna. The sequence goes on along the minus strand of JBCCXH010000002.1, from coordinate 41,570 downwards.
TAGTGTCTCAAAAAAAGCATTTGATATATCCGGGATCGCCCCACTTATGATATAGGGAAGGCTTCCAAAAAAGGACATGGACAACCACCCAAACGTTACAATCAGGTATCCGTCTTTTTTAGATAGTTGTGTATTGGAACCTTCTTTATTTCTGGTCAGCCACCATAGTAACCCGGCAACGACGATGGTGATGACGGAGGCAAAAATGATGGCCATTGACCCGCTTTGCTCACCATAGTAGATACTAAATGGAAGGCAGGTAAGCATAAAGAACCCGTTAAGCCCTAAAAGCAAGCTTATGACTTTTAGTATGACCCGATAGTTGAAGCCCATTACTTAAAAAAACTTTCCACTTTTCGTATGCATTCCGGTTTGGACAAAACCACAACTTTATCTTTAGGGTTGAACTCAAAGTTTCCTCGGACAGTCATCCCCCTGCCATCTCGCACCACTCCTCCTATAATTGCCGTTTTTGGGAAGTCCAGATCTCTTAATTCACGCTTTAAGATCTTGGCGTTATCCCCCACTTCAAATTCCAGAATTTCTGCATCCACCCCATGAATACTGGTCAAATCCACCACATCTCCTTTTCTTACGTAACGAAAAATAAAATTGGCGGCAATCAATTTCTTGTTGATCAAGGTGTCAACGCCTATACTTTGTGAAAGGTGGATGTAATCATCATTTTCAACCAGGGCGATGGTTTTTTTCACGCCATAGTTCTTTGCAAGTAGCGACGACATGATGTTGGTTTCCGAATTTTCCGTCAAAGCAATAAAAGCGTCCATTCTGCTGATGCTTTCTTCCTTAAGAAGATTGACGTCCCTCCCATCTCCATTGATAACCATCGTATCCTGAAGTTCCTCAGCCAGTTCGATACACTTTTCCTTACTTTTCTCAATCAACTTGATGTTGTACTTTTTGCTCAACAAGGAGGCAGTATTGATGCCTACGTTACTTCCTCCCAGGATCATTACGTTTTTAATTTCAAAGCTTTCCTTGCCAACGAGGTTGGTAACCGCCTCTACTCCTTCGGGTTGAGCAATAAAGTAGGCGTGGTCGTCTTTTTGAAATTTGTTTCCGCCATGTGGTATGATGGTTTTTTCATCACGTAGTATGGCGACGGTGGTAAAATTGAGTCCGGGATTTAAATAAGCAGTTTCTGTTAACGTCTTATTCATTAGCTCAGACCCTTCGTCAATGGTCAACCCTAGCAGGGAGAGTGTTCCTTTTTCAAAGTCGAAGGTATCGGTAAGTGCCGTTTGTTTTAAAAGTCGCTTAATCTCTTTTGCTGCCAATGAAGCAGGGGAAATTACTTCATCGATACCCAGCCCTTTTAGGTTCAATTCATCTTTTTGCTTCAGGTATTCGATGTTGGAAATTCTTGCGACTGTTTTTTTTGCACCAAGGCTTTTCCCAATGATACAAGTGGTGAGATTGGTATCCTGGATGGAGGTAACGGCAATAAGCAAATCTGCTTTGGTAACGTTTGCCTTCTTCAAAGTTGAAGGGGAAGTAGAGCTTCCTTTAACAGTACTAACGTCCAGATAAGATGAAACATACTCCAGGACTTCATTGTCTGTATCCACAATCACGATATCCTGTTCTTCAGCAGCGAGTAGTTTCGCTAGATGAAATCCCATCTCCCCGGCTCCGGCAATGATTATTCTCATAACGCTTCCGTGCAAAATCGGATGCAAATATATGACAACATATTACCTGTTTAGCAAATTCAAAGAGACATTCGATTAAAATATGACTTTGCAGCAGTCATTACTTTTGGAGCTAGAATGATCGCCGAAATCATGGTAGGGAAGGCCATTAGCCCATAACCTACAAAAACAAGGTTGATTACAAAGTTTAAACTGGTAACAGAACCAATGACTACCAGTGTGATATAGTAATAATTGTAGTATTTTGTAAATCGTGGGCTGAATAAAAACCCCAAACATTTTTGACCATAATAAGCAAGTCCAAAAATGGTGGTGATGGCAAAAACCATCACACAAATCATTAGAATATAGGGTCCTACATCAGGCAAGCTCGTATTAAATGCGAGATTGGTCATTAGTATTCCTTGGGTATCACTGCTGTAGCTACCTGTAATTTCAGCCTGCCAGGCTCCTGTGATGAGAATACACAGACCGGTCATGGTACAAACAATAATGGTGTCGATGGCGGGTCCGAGCATGGCGACTAGTCCTTCCCGAACCGGTTCATTGGTTTTTGCAGCTCCGTGCATCATTGGTGCAGTACCGATACCCGCCTCATTTGAAAAAGCCGCCCTTTTGGCTCCTTCGATAACGATCGCTCCGACGGCACCACCCAGCATAGCTTTTGCTGAAAAAGCATCATCTATGATAAATGACAGCGAAGGAAGGATCGCGTCATAGTTGATAATCAGGATGGTTGATACGCTTACCACAAAAAGAATAACCATGGCCGGAACAAGCTTAGAAGCGACATTTGCAATTCTTTTGACTCCTCCTAAAATAACTAAGCCGACAATCGTTGCTATGACCAATCCAATAATGAGGTCTGTCCAAAACCCGTCAGATACTCCCGAGGGAACCAGAAGCACATCTTTCAAGACAGCGACCATCTGATTTGCCTGAAAAGCAGGAGTAGCTCCAATGAAGGCTGCTATACAGAAAAAACCGGCGAGAGGCAGCCATTTTTTGCCAAGACCTTCACGTATTACGTACATTGGGCCTCCTTGTAGTTGGCCCTCTTTATCCTTTCCCCGGTAAAGAACAGCGAGGGTGCAGGTGAAGAACTTTGTAGCCATACCAAAAAAAGCACTGATCCACATCCAAAAAATAGCTCCTGGTCCTCCTGCGGCAATTGCTAAAGCAACACCACTTATGTTGCCCATGCCGATGGTAGCTGCCAGTGCCCCTGACAACGCTTCGAAATGATTGATTTCGCCAGGGTCGTCCGGGTTATCGTATTTTCCTCTGAGAATATTGATGGCGTGCCTGATGTACCTGAAGGGCAAAAAACGGGAATAAATCAGGAAAAAAAACCCTCCTCCCAACAAGAGAATTAGGAGAGGAGCTCCCCATATAAAGTTTGCGGAAGCTGATAAAAAAGATTCAATGAAATTCATAAAAAGCCGTGAAGGTAAGCAGAAACAGTAGGTTCAGGATGATTTTTTATTCCTTATTTTTTGTTTAGTGGTCCGATTGCACAAATATTTGAGCAATTAGATTTTATTTCTAAGAATAGAAAAATTGTTTAATCAACTAAATAAATCCAGGTGAAATTACATTTTCGGACGATGGGGGAAGGCATGCCTTTTTTTATCATGCATGGCGTTTTTGGGTCTTCTGACAACTGGCAAACACTTGGTAAAGTGTTTGCAAAAAAATTTAAAGTATACCTTATAGATCTGAGAAATCATGGCAACTCACCGCATAGCTCTGTTTTTGATTACGATGTGATGGCGGCTGACATCGTTGAGTTAATTCAAGATGAAGGATTAGGTCAGGTAAATGTACTTGGACACTCTATGGGAGGAAAGGTTGCGATGAACCTGGCTACTTTGCATCCCGATAAAGTAAATAAGCTTATTGTGGTCGATATTGCGCCAAAACAGTATCCTCCACATCATCAGCAAATCTTTAATGGCTTTCATTCGGTTGACTTGCCCAACCTAACTTCCAGAAAAGAAGCAGACGAACAGTTAAAAAAGGTCATTTCAAACGTAGGTGTGAGACAGTTTATCCTAAAAAATCTGACCAGAGACACAGAGGGTACCTTTAGTTGGAAACTAAATGTGGATGCGATTGAACGAGGAGCGGAAAAAGTAGGACAGGGCTTGGAAAGCGAAGTAGGTTTTAGTGGTGACACCCTTTTCATTGGAGGCGGTAAATCGGATTACATTTTGAAAGAAGATCACGCCATGATCAAAGGATTATTTCCAAAATCAGACATCAAATACATTGATGGTGCCGGTCATTGGGTTCATGCAGAAAAACCAGAAGCGCTATCAGAGATGGTGCTGGACTTTCTCTAACTAATAGGGATTAAAATTAGTGGTGCCCGAGATAAGGTTTTTCGATTCGGAGATAACCCTTAAAATCACCCTTTGGATTCCCTAAAGCCATGCCCGGCCGGGAGCAGTTTCTCGTCTACTCCCTTCAGGGTGGGGACGGTCCGCCGCGCGGTGGTTTTCAGCTTTGAAGAAAAACCTTATCTAGGACACGTTAAAGGCACTTTTTTGGAGTTTAAAAAATTTAACCGGATACCAGTAGATTAAAATCATATCGAAAGCAAATGCAAAAAGGTAAGCTATTTCTCATTCCCTCCTACCTCTCATCAGACAATGACCGGAGTTTCATAGCTCCCCAGGCGGTAGAGATTATCAAAAACGTTGACCTGTTCCTCGTTGAAAATGTCAGAAGTGCCAGAAGGTTTATTAGCAGCCTAAAGGCAGGAATAACCATTGAAGACCTTGAGTTCGAGGTTTTGAACAAAAAAACATCCTGGGATGAATTGTATCTTTGGTTTGAGCCTGTTTTAAGCGGAAGAGACATAGGAGTCATTTCGGAAGCAGGTCTGCCTTGTCTTGCCGATCCGGGAAACTTAGCGGTGAGTTTAGCTCACCAAACAGGTATTCAGGTCATCCCTTTGCCGGGAGCTTCCTCCATTCAGATGGCCCTGATTGCCTCTGGTTTCAATGGACAGCAATTTACTTTTCACGGGTACTTACCTATTGGCGGAGGCGAACGTATTAAAAAAGTCAAAGAATTAGAAAAACAGGCAAGCAAAGGATATACGCAGCTCTTCATGGAGACACCTTATCGAAATGAACAACTTCTTAGGGACATCATTGCAAATTGTAGATCCGATACCCATTTGAGTATTGCTTGCAACATCTCAGGAAATAATGAATTTATACGAACCTTTCCGATCAGTAAGTGGAAAAATACGCCTGTTCAAATTCATAAACTACCAACAATATTCAGTTTTGGTCAATTAGCTTAATGTAATCGAGCGAAAAAGCTAAATTTGCCGACCTTAATCTAATAATACGTGTAATGGCATACCTATTTACTTCTGAGTCTGTCTCAGAAGGTCACCCAGATAAAATTGCAGACCAGATTTCAGATGCGCTGGTCGATCACTTTCTTGCATTTGACCCTGATAGTAAAGTAGCTTGTGAAACAATGGTTACCACAGGTTTAGTCGCGTTAGCGGGAGAAGTAAAAACGACGGCATACATCGATGTTCAGTCCATCGCAAGAGACGTAATCAACCGAATCGGGTATACCAAAGGCGAATACATGTTTGATGGAAACTCATGTGGAGTGATTTCCGCCATCCATGAACAATCTCCGGATATTAATCAAGGCGTAGAAAGAGCTTCCGAAGACGAACAGGGAGCAGGAGACCAAGGCATGATGTTCGGGTACGCTACCAAGGAAACCGATGATTATATGCCTTTGGCGTTGGATTTATCCCACCGTATTTTGATGGAGCTTTCAAGCATCCGAAGAGAAGGAAAAGAAATGACCTACTTGCGCCCTGATGCCAAGTCTCAGGTAACCATTGAGTACGATGACGATAACACACCTGTTCGAATCGACGCGATTGTTGTTTCTACACAACACGATGATTTTGACTCAGAAGCTCAGATGCTTGAAAAGATCAAAGAAGACGTCATCAACATTTTGATTCCTCGTGTTAAGACGAAGCTTAAAGCCGAGAATCAGGCGCTTTTCAATGACCAAATCAAATATCACATCAATCCTACTGGTAAGTTCGTGATCGGTGGACCCCATGGAGATGCCGGATTGACCGGAAGGAAGATCATCGTAGACACATATGGAGGTAAAGGAGCACACGGTGGAGGCGCATTTTCAGGAAAAGACCCTTCAAAAGTAGACCGATCTGCTGCTTATGCGACACGACACATCGCTAAAAACCTGGTGGCTGCAGGTGTATGTAATGAAGTATTGGTGCAGGTTTCCTATGCAATTGGTGTAGCTGAGCCTATGGGGCTTTACATCAATACCTACGGAACTTCTAATGTAGACTTGACGGATGGCGAAATTGCTTCAAAAGCAAGTGAGATTTTTGATATGCGACCGGCTGCGATCATCAGAAGGTTAAAACTTAAGGAACCGATTTATTCAGAGTCTGCTGCTTACGGTCACATGGGTAGAACCCCGGAGGTAAAAGAAGTTGTTTTCAAAGGAAGCGGCGGGAATGAGGTTACGAAAACGGTAGAAACATTTACCTGGGAAAAATTAGATTACGTAGATCAGGTTAAAGAAGCTTTTAAGCTATAGTCTGATTTTGAAAATGCTCCTTTCGCTTTTGATGGTTTTACTTTTGGGTTGCTCACCTGAGCAACCCAAAAGAGAAAATATTTACCTATCTCCAGTTTCGGAAGGAGCATCTTTTAATGCGGCATTTTTGATCATAGATGGCGTGTACAACTCGGAGTTGATGGCACCCTATGACATCTTTCAGCACACCATTTTTCACACCGAGGGCGGCATCAAAGTGTTTACGGTTTCTCAAACCCTGGATACGGTGACCACTTTTGAAGGGCTGAACATCCTCCCGGATTACGCATTCGATAGTCCGGAGTTACCGGAAATTGATGTTCTGGTGGTACCAAGTGCGGAACATAACATGGATTCGGATTTGGAAAACGAAGTGCTTATTGACTGGGTAGCTGATATAGGAAAAAAGGCAGCGTACACGGTTTCTTTATGTGATGGTGCGTTTGTGCTGGCAAAAGCCGGTCTGGTCAAAGGCCGTGAGTCCACGACGTTTCCCTCCGATATTGCCCGCTACCGACAGCTATTTCCATCACTGAAAGTACACGAAGAGGTTTCTTTTGTACATGATCAAAACCTACTCACCTCTGCCGGAGGAGCTAAATCCTATGATGTCGCTTTGTATTTGGTACATCACTTGTATGGAGAGAAAGTCGCAAAAGGAGTAGGAAAAGGGTTGGTCATTGACTGGGATGTCAATGATTATAAGTTCATTAGCGTGGAATAGCCCGCTTTATCCAGGGTCTTTGGCTCACAGACCTATTCTAATGAATCGATATACTCGCAGATAGGCCTGTTCCAATAAATAAGACCCGAATTTTTCTGGATTATGCCATCATTTACCCGTAGCTTCCTTCTCATTTTCTTTGATCCATCTTTCAGCTTCTTTAGTATACCACCAGGAAGTGAAATTTTGGGCATTTACTACCTGACTGAAGTAGTACGATGTACTGTCACTTATGCCTTTTATTTGATAGTAGTTCGCCATGTAATAGTTGGCATACGGATTAAATGGATCTACTCTTAAAAGTGAATCACCGATACCTGTGAATGGACGATCAAATTCCACAAACTCCTTTTTATCCCTTTTGGTATTCATGGATTTCAGCATATTCAAATGATGCATCAGTACAAGGTCTCCGTAGTTATTATAGTTTGGATATAGGTCAAAAACCTGTTGTAGTATTTCTCTACTGACCTCAATCTCTTGTGTATCGAATTGTGCCATAAACGTTGCCGTGACAGATTGAGCAAGAAGCTTCTTCAGATAAAAACCTCCGTTCGTACGATCTATTCGCTTTCCTACCTCCCTGATTGACATGCTATTTTCAAAAAGGGGCATTTGCCCAACGTCAAAGACAAAGTTTTTCAAAAAACTCAGGGCAAACAGTGAATAGGTGATATCTCCTGCTATCAATCTCGCTGGGTTACTCAACAGGTCATTGTTTGCAGCGATCACAAAAACCAGTTCCTGATCTGGAACTAATAATAGCAAGCTGGAGTAGCAATCGTATTGGCCATAGCCCCAAACTAACTTTTCACCCATGAGTTCCTGAGTGAAGATCCCGAGTCCATAGGGAAGCCCCGTCTGATAAGGGGAAAACATTTTATCCACGGAGCTTTTCGCTAATAAACGATTGTCAGCAATAGATGCACCTAGTTTGGCGATATCATGCACGGTTGATGCGATACCTGCCACTGCGGAATAGCCATAATCGATAAAGCCTTCGGTTATTTTCTTCCCTTTGATCCCATCCGTGGTCTTTCCATCTAAAAAATAGGGAGACGCAATTTTTCTGTTTTCGCTAGCTACTTGAATGGTGTCTTCTAGTAAGTAAGTGTTCTTTAATCCTAATGGACTTATGATCTTTTCATAAACATTTGATTTAAAACTTTTCCCGCTGGCAGTTTCTATGATCTGGCCAAGTAGCATGAAGCGGCTGTTGTTGTAATAAAAGTTTTTCCCCAAGTTCCCTTGTGAAGTATGTGAAAGGACATGTTCTATTCGGATGGAATCCGGGATCTGATATCCTCTTGCGTAATCACTTACCATGTCTTCCAAAGAAACTTTTCCCTCCTCAACGAGCATCCAAATCAATGTGCTCGTAAAGATCTTGGTTAAAGATGCCATAGGGATCGTTATCGTCGAGTCCATGCGTAGATCCTTCTTTAAATCTGCAAAACCAAGATGATCTTCGTATAGGGTTTGATCTCCTTTCTTGACCAATACCGCCATGCCCGGGATCTGAAAATAGTCCTTAAGTTCCCTAAGTTCTTTCGAAAACTGCTCATTGCCGTATTCATTATCTGGTTGAGGATCAGAACAGCTAAGTATGAAAAGAGAGAAAAATGCCGTTATAAATTTATTTATCATGATCGGTCAGAAAGTGCAAAGTTTAAGGTGTCTGCTGGTAATGCTGAATACTCCTGCATAGGTAGTGTTTTACATTCAGAGCATGCACATAAAAATTAGTATTTACGTTTTATCTAGGGTCTGTGGCTCTCAGACCTCTTCTAATGATGGATATACTCCGGTCTGTGTGTCACAAGACTGGGGAGTAAAGATTTTTTCGCCGCTATTTTTCTAACTGCTCAATTACCGCCTCCAGCTGTTTAATCAGGCTGTCTCTTGAGGCAATACGTTCCTGGATTTTTGTCAATTCATTGTTTGCCAGATAAGCTGCATCCTCATACGCTTTTTTATTGCGGTCGCGTTCGTTAGTGTTCTTACCAATAAGATAGGATAGCATAATAACCAGAACCACGAAAATTGTTTTTGCCCAGTCAATCTTCTTCATATTTCTTGGTTAGTTTGCTTATACGGTTACTTAATACAATGATGCTATCTTCTCTAGCGTATAGTTTTTTGAAGCGTTCAATTGATTTGGAGCCCCAAGCTAGCGCACGCGTGTCGCGTGTGTTTTCTTATGCCACTGAGTATCTTTATTTCCATATGAGTAGGAAATACAAGTTCTATAATAAGAAAGGTCTTTACTTTGTGAGTTTTGCTACGGTGTATTGGATTGATGTTTTTACAAGAGATAATTACTTTCAGTGTATTGTAGGTAGCCTGGATTATAATAGAAAGAACAAAGGGCTTGAAATATATTGTTGGTGCATAATGCCTAGCCACGTTCATTTGATTTTTAGGGCAAAGAATGGCGATCCTTCTGATGTGTTGGGAAGGTTTAAAGAATTTACATCCAAAAAAGTAACGGAATTAATTGAGAAGAATTTTCAAGAAAGTCGTAAAGATTGGATGTTATGGATGTTCAAAAAAGCGGGAACTGAAAGTAGTAATGTAAAAAATCGTCAGTTTTGGCAGCATCATAATAAACCTATTGAGTTGTGGAGCCCTGAAGTGATCGATCAGAAAGTGAATTATATTCATATGAACCCTGTAGAATCTGGGTTTGTCTTTGAGCCGGAATATTGGAAATATAGTAGTGCTATCGATTACGCTGGTGGTAAGGGGGTTCTAGCTATCGATTTTGTTTGAGCACACGCGACACGCGTGCGCTAGCATTGGGGAGCCAAGTCGTACGATGTGGCTTTGTATCTGGTACATCACCTGTATGGAGAGAAAGTGGCAAAAGGAGTAGGAAAAGGGCTGGTCATTGACTGGGATGTCAATGATTATAAGTTTATTAGCGTGAAATAGCACACGTGTCACAGAAATTATTTCTTCTTTTTTCAAACAAGCGCTAACACTTATTGATTTGAATTCTCCGCTATTTTTCTAACTGCTCAATTACCGCCTCCAGCTGTTTAATCAGGCTGTCTCTTGAGGCAATACGTTCCTGGATTTTTGTCAATTCATTATTTGCCAGATATGCCGCATCCTCGTACGCTTTTTTATTGCGGTCGCGTTCGTTAGTGTTCTTACCAATAAGATAGGATAGCATAATAACCAGAGCCACGAAAATTGTTTTTGCCCAGTCAATCTTCTTTTCCATCAGCTTTCGTTAGTTCACTAATTCGGTTGCTTAATGCAATGATGCTATCTTCTTTAGCGTACAGTTTTTCGAAGCGTTCAATTGATTTGGAGGCTTTAAGTATTTTTTGATAGTCCGTCTTGTAAAGCTCAGCCTCATTTTTCGTGATGTTGTTATAAATCACCAGAGTTAGCAATATCAATGAATAGAGAACGTAAGTCGTGATTTTTTTCCTCATAAAATGCTGAATGATTAAATTAATGAATAAAATATAGACTATTCAAAGTCATTCGTTCCGATGAAGAATGTCACTTTTCCGACAGTAGTTTCACGCGCTACTACGGATTCATTTTACCTTCTGGCATCTTGCTTAGTTTCCCTATTTCATTTTGTTATCTTTGTTATATGAGTTCAATAGTGATTAGCCCAAAAAATAATAAGGAGTTTGAGTTCGTTTCTGAGTTGCTAAATAAGCTAGGGGTTCGTTCTAAAGTGCTTTCTGATGGAGAATTAGAGGACTTGGGTTTGTCTGTTATGATTAAGGATGCTGATCGCTCTGAAGTCGTATCAGAAGATGAAATTGTGCGAAAACTAAAGGCGGGTTGAAGGTTAGCTTCCTTAAGAAGTTCAGCAAAGACCTTGACAAGATAAAGCAGCCAAAAGATCGGCTAGCTATTCTTGACATTATAGAACTGGTTAAAGAAGTTCGGGATATTACAGAAGTTCCCGCAACGAAAAAGTTGAAAGGACATAACGATGCTTTTCGTATCCGTTCAGGTGATTATCGAATTGGAGTATTTGTCACCGGGAGAGTTGGTAGAGTTTGCAAGAATTATCCATCGCAAAGACATTTACACCGTCTTTCCCTAAATTCGAAACTCGCTTAATGACTAAATCCCTGGCTAACTTCCATTAATATCGTCCCTGGTGAAATCATACGAACCTATCAAAGGCATGATATGGACTATTCCGTCCTAAAATCAGGTCTTTTGATATCCTCCATACATTCCAGATCGGGTTTGATTTCAGGGAAGTTAAAAAACGCATTGGCCGCCTGCATGGCGCAGGTATTGCTCCAATTGGTAATGGGGCCGTGTTTCCAACCTTTGAAGATCAATTGAAAACTGTTGGTGAGATTCTTTTGCATAGCAGTAGCCCATGAGACGGGTGTTTCATTGTCATATTCACCACTGATGAGCAGGACAGGAATGTCACTTTTTACCGGTTCGTTTTCCATAGCTGGCATTTTGCTTACGCCCCAAGCCTCACATACCGATTGCTCATACACAGCGGGTGACAGCGATTCAAACTCTGGGTAGTTGGACGTTTCTTTTTTTATCACTTCCTGATCGTTGAAAGGGTATTCTTCTGAGCACCACACACACAACCTCGCCCCTATGGCTACCTTATTATTTCCGGGTTTTTGGAACAAATAAGCCAATTCTTTCTTTAAAGAGGTCAGGTCATTGGTTAAAAGCTTATTGATTTCATAGGGAATAGACGCAACCCCATTTGTCCCTACCGATGTAAATATGGAAATCAAATCTTTGCCTTTTAAATAAACGTTTTCCTGCTTGCCCGTCTCCGGGTTTTCGACCTCCACTAGCAAAGGGTTTTTTGTTTTCTCTATCAGGTAATTATGGAAGGACTCCTTTAGGTTAGGATAAGCGCTGTTGCAATCCTTGTCAGACTCGCAATCGGATAAGAGCTTGTCCAGTGATTTCAACAAATGGCGCACACTTTCCTCGTCATAGTTGACCTCCAAAGGCAGGGGTGAATCCATGACGACACTCCGAATGCCGTCCGGGTAGTCTCTCATCAAAACCTGAGCAATCTTTGTACTGTAAGACATCGTCAGCAGGTTGTATTCTTCAATTCCTAAAACCTGAACTAAATCCGCAATATCTGCAGCTGTTTGAAGGGTATTGTAACCGTTTAAGTCAACGCCATTCGTTACTAATCGATCCCTACATTTTTGAGCGGCATCAGTCAAGAGACGATTAGCAGCTTCCTCATTTAAGCTGGGGAGGTTCGATACATAGTTGGCTTCCACCCACTCCGGGCAGTCCAGGTAAGGTTTGGCATATCGATTCCCACGTTGTTCAAAAAGTATCAGATCCCGATCATCAAGGTATTGATAATAGTTCATGTACTGCGAAGCCCGCATGGAGGTATATCCTGGGCCACCCACCGTATAGATGATCGGATCCGGTTTTGGACTTTCACTGCGGCTTTTAAAGATGTAAACAGGCAATTGGATGCTTTTGCTTTCAGGGTTGTCCCTATTCTCAAGAACTTCCAAATAGCCAAAAGTAAATTCCTGTCCATCTGGAATATTGTGAGTCGTGCTATCTGACTCGTGAAAAGCCGGTTTGAAATTGGTTACTGCTTGTCTGCAACCGATGTGGAGGACAAAAACAACCAGAAATAGCTGAATACCATTCATTGTAGTGAAAATTGGGTGTTACTTAAATGTTTGAGGTTTTTGCAAGGATGTATTTTGTGCGCAAATATTGATTCCTTTACTTGAAAATATAGCTTGCTGCCTATGAAATTTTCACGCTTTTAACATCTTAAATTGAAAACGAAATGAGATTGTTATCATTTATTACAATTAGATGGTTTGGGTGCTCGGTATTTCCACTTTGAGGAGGCATACATCAGTCTCGGCAGAGATAAGAGCATTGTCATCAGTAGAGCTAAAAATGAGAACTTTTCAAAAAGAAGAACGGTCGGTGCAAGCAAGGTAGATAGTAGAAGCTTTGAAATTGTAGTAAAAAACAACAAGTCTCAGGCAGTTGAGCTGGCCATTTTCGATCAAATTCCAAAACCTGTGATTAACGATATTTCTGTTGAAGCTACCGAACGCTCAGGTGGAGTCATGGACCCTGCGACAGGCAGGGTAAAATGGGAGCTTTTACTTTCCCCTCAGGAGAGGGCGGATTTAGTGATGCGATATGAGGTTAAATATCCAAAGAAGGAAAGGATCATCCTTGAATAGGTTTGGCTGCGTTGTTTGATTACCACTGATTCCAATGGCTTTGGGAGGTTCAATAGGCACGGTAAATGTCTCCTTCGCTAGCTTTCAAATAAAAAAGTATGCCATCGGAAACTTAATTGAGGACTTTCGGTTTATTTTGGCGATTGACCCCTAAATATGGAAAGAAAAAAATTTGGTTTTGAAACCCGGATGCTTCATGCCGGTCACATTCCTGACCCGCATACCGGCTCACGAGCCGTGCCTATTTATCCAACTGCAGGCTTTGTATTCGATAGTCCGGATCAGGCTGCGGCCCTTTTTGAGTTGAAGCAATACGGGAACATTTACTCCCGGTTGATGAACCCAACCGTGGCAGTGTTTGAAGAACGGATGGCGAGTCTGGAAGGAGGCGCCGGAGCCATTGGAGTCTCTAGTGGGATGGCGGCACAATTTGTGACCCTAATGACCCTTCTTAAACCAGGAGACGAAGTGGTGGCTTCTTCACACCTGTATGGTGGTACTTACACACAGTTTGAACACACGATGAAAAAGCTGTCGGTCAAAGTTCACTTTGTAGATCCTGCGAGAATGGACCTGTGGGAAGAAAAAATCACAGATAAAACAAAAGCCATTTACGGAGAGACAATCGGTAATCCACAAGGGACCATTTTGGATTTTGAAGCGGTGAGTAAGCTGGCGAAAGCAAATAAAATCCCATTTATCGTCGATAACACACTGGCTTCGCCCTATCTCTGTCGGCCACTTGAACACGGAGCGGATATTGTCGTACATTCTGCGACAAAGTTCATCAATGGTCACGGTACAGGAGTGGCAGGAGTAATTATAGAGTCAGGCAAATTTGATTATAGTGACTACCCAACAGTAGCGGATCCATCCATCCCTTATCACGGGCTGAAGTTTTACGAGACTTTTGGCCATTACGGGTTTTTGATGAAGGCTCGTGTAGAAACGTTACGGGATGTGGGCTCTTCCCTTTCGCCTCACGAAGCTTTTCAGTTGGTCAACGGATTAGAAACGCTTTCCGTGAGAATGGATCGTCACGTAGAAAATGCGTTAAAAGTAGCCAACTACCTAAAGGAAAGTCCGATGGTTGATTGGGTAAATTACGCAGCCCTGGAAGACCACCCGCATCATGAATTGGCAAAGAAATACCTGCCCAAAGGACCGGGATCCGTTTTTGCCTTTGGCATCAAGCCGGCAAATGGCCTGAACGAACGGGAAACGGGTAAGAGGCTACTAGAAGAGCTGCAGCTTTTTAGCCACGTGGCCAACTTGGGGGACGCGAAGAGTTTGGTATTACATCCAGCCTCTACCACTCATCAACAACTTTCAGAGGAAGAGCTCGATCAGGCCGGAATTTCTCCGGGATTGATCAGGTTATCAGTAGGATTAGAAACAACAGAAGATTTAATATGGGACTTGGAACAAGCCTTTCATGCGATATCTCAATGAACACAAAGCTCACGGAAGATGAGCGTTCAACGTACCAGAACCCGGAGGTGATCCGGCATTGGTTGCATTTTTCGGAAAACATCGCCATCGTTGGCCTTTCCGATAAACCACAGCGTGCTAGCAATTTCGTGGGGTCTTATCTGAAGTCAGAGGGATACAACATCATTCCGGTCAACCCGATGAAAGAAGAAATTTTAGGTGAAAAATCATATCCTGACCTGAAGAGTATACCATCCAAAGTAGACCTAGTGGACATTTTTCGGAAACCGCAGGATTGCTATCAGATTGTAGAGGAGGCAATTGAAATTGGAGCAAAAGCGGTATGGATGCAGTTATCCATTGTCAACAGAGACGCCGCGAAACTGGCACTTGAAAATGGATTGGACGTGGTGATGGATCGGTGCATCAAGATGGAACATGGTCGCTACAACGGAAACCTGCACTGGGTGGGAATGAATACGGAAATCATTACAGCCAAGAAAGCATCGAGGTTTTTTTAATTTCAGTTTCACAGAAAATGGTGTTTCATTATTGAATCGAAGCCATATGATCTCATTTTCCTGAGTGCCTTCGGTATAATTAGCATTTCAGGTATGTGATCTTATGGTTTCTTTTTTTTTATTAATGGAGACGACTTTATTTCTTCCTCATCATCTTGAAAACCTCTGTTTTGAAGCCATCGTTTGACTTCATTTTCAAACGAATTTCCGTTTCATTATCAGACTTCTTTTCAAACGTTAACCCTTCTAATTCAATCTTATCTTTCGTAAGCTTAATGGCTTTAAAGTGCAGGTAGTCCTCTTTTGTTTCCCAGCCTTCCATGGTAGGGCTAAAGTGTTTTAGTCGTAGCCCGGTTTCATCCAGAAGCATAAATTCGTAAAAGTTTAGTGATCCGTCTGCTTTGAAATGACGGTACATTCCCATCATGGTGCCGTCTTCTGATGGTGTCGACCAGGTCTCTTCAGAGGTGCCGCCAAAACCGTCTCCTTCCCAGCTACCAGCCAGCCATGCGTAGTCGTAGGTTTTTGCAGCCGGTTTATTTGCGAAACTTTGGTAAGTAATAATGCCAGCAATCATCACTCCTGAAATAAGTAAGACTTTCATTTTCATATCTATTAGGTTTTTTTATAAGACGAATAGAAAATCGTATGCTGGACAAGTTATTAAAAAGTGCAATGTTTGAGTGACCACCTTATTGGAAGATAATGAACATACCTTCAAAGTTTTATTCCAGAAGACCGGACAATTCAGCCCTTTATTTTGGTAATTTTAAGCGTTTACATCAAGAGATGGAATGGTATTGCAAATAGATACCTATAACCAAACTCACTAAGATTAATAAGTAACTAATAAGATTAATAAGTAACTAAATGGACCACCCCTGGCATGCTGTTTCAATTGGAAATCAGGTACCTGAAAAAGTAAATGGGATTATCGAGATACCTAAAAACACCCGAGCAAAGTATGAACTGGACAAGGAAAGCGGGCTTTTGAAACTCGACCGTGTCTTGTATTCTTCTGTTTATTATCCGGTAAACTATGGGTTCATTCCCCAAACCTATTGTGACGATGACGACCCGTTGGATATCGTGGTACTTTCACAGATTGCCGTCGTCCCCATGTGCATTGTCGAGGCGAAAGTCATTGGAGTGATGCAGATGCTGGATAACAATGAAGCAGATGACAAAATCATAAGTGTCGCTGCCAATGACATGAGTGTGAATCATATGAACCACATTGAGGACCTTCCGGATCATTTTTTTAAAGAACTAAAGAGCTTTTTCGAGGACTATAAAAAACTCGAACATAAAGAAGTAATCGTAGAAGATTTTCAAAACAGAGAACGTGCATTGGAGATCATCAACCAAAGTATCGCTGATTACAAGAAGAAATTTTCCAGCTAATTCCTGCTGTAGGAAAAGAACCAGATGGGATGAAATGGTGTTAAAATCGAAAGTAAAAGTTCATGAATCCTTATTGTGATCCTCAAACCGGTATTTGCTCTCCGTCTTCGCTACAAGAACTTGAAAATATTGGCTCCAGCCAACTTGCAGAAAAAACTGAGATCATCTATGTTGGAGACCCCATGTGCTCCTGGTGTTGGGGCATATCACCTGCATTGATGAAGCTGAGAAATCACTATCGAGGCGAAGAGGTCAGCTATCGAATCGTTGTTGGGGGTTTGCGCCCCGGAGGAGGTGATCCATGGAATGATGAAATGAAAGATTTTTTAAAAACGCACTGGGGTCACGTAGAGGAGAGAAGCGGCCAGCCATTTGGCTACGCTTTAATGGATCAAGCGAATTTTGACTACGATACTGAGCCCTCTTGTCGAGCCGTAGTGGCTGCGAGGCCGCTGATCACAGATCGGGAAATGGAGTTTTTTGAGGAAATACAGCGTAAGTTTTATGTACAATCCGAAGACCCTAAAGAAACCTCTTTTTATGAAAGTATCTGCTCTGATCTTTCTGTCGATTTTGACGATTTTAAACACCGATTTGAAAGCGATGAAGTAAAGTCAGAGACGTTAACCGAATTTAAGCTGAACAGAAAGTGGGGCGTTCAGGGCTATCCCGCGGTCATTTTACTTCATAAAGACCAGCTTTTTTCGGTAGCACAAGGTTTTGAAACGTTCGATGGAATGAGTGCGCGTATTGAGCAATTACTGGCGGACTAGTTCACAGGTTTACCCATTTGTTTTTGGTATAATCCCATTTTAATGAAAAAAGCCCCCTTATGTAAGGGAGCTTTCCTATTGTAACCGAGACCTATTCGATAACAAACTTTCTTGTTAGCGTAAGACCCTCAGATTGAATCCGTATAAAATAGATGCCGCTTGAAAGAGCAGATACATCCAACTTATTGAAACCCTTATTGGTATCTACTACCTCATCTACCAGTTGCCCATACATAGAGAAGATCATGACATCCTCAATTGCCTCAGCCCCTTCAATGTGAAGTATATTTTTCACCGGGTTGGGATAAATGCTGAATGAAGCTTCACTTTCATCACTCAAAGTATGCGTGTTGAGCGTAGCAGGAGTATTGGAAGTTTCCCTTGCTTGTGCAAAACCGTTGACACAGAATGAAATGGATTCTGAGAAATTAAATTCTCCTCCTTCTGCGATGACTCCGTTAGCACTTGACAGCGTATAGGAACCAAGCCCATAGCTACAGCATATTCCATCTCCGAAGCTGTCGTTTATTGTAAACGTGTAGTCTCCTCCAGCTAATCCATTGATGCTTTCTATAACCGTTGATCCATCCGGGTTGGCTGTAGAATAGCTATTGGAAGCAACAACACCAGATGCACCGGAAATACTCCATGAAGTTTCCTGAGGATAATTATCCAAAGTAATCGTGAGTGTCAGATCGCTTGCCGCGCAGTCGTTTCCGGCATCACCATCAGTCAGAGATAGGTTGTCAAGCGCAATATCTGCCTGCCACGTGCCGCCGGTGATTCTGTTAAATCTTAATAAAACACCAGAAGAAGCAAATGCACTTAAATCGATGGAAACACTTTGCCATGCATTTCCCTGATTTCCTGTCTGATTCCAAAGGCTGGACCAGCTGATGCCATTGTCTATACTTATCTCCAGGTCGATGGAACCCATGTCATTTGATCCGAACATGTGGTAATTAAAGTTGAAAGAAGGGCTAGTTAATCCACTAAGATCAAAACAAGGTGAAACGAGGATGGCCTGCTTGTCAGGGTAGCCGGTTCCGTTTACAGAGGCCTCTACATAGATGTAGTCACTCCCTTCGAACGCGCTCGACGGTCCGGTGTTATTGGAAGGAGTACCATTTGCATCTACTGTCCAGTTTAGGTCGTCACCTGTTGCTTGCGTCCACGCACCTATCGAACCCTCAAACCCTTCCGTATATGGGAAGGAACTTATTCCCCCGGCACAGCCACTAACATCAGGCGTTGTTGCTGATACCGAAGCACTTTGAGAAGAAACATTACCGGCGGCGTCTCTCGCTCGTACGGTAAATGTATAAGAGGTATTAGGCGTTAGGCCCGTTACCGTTGCAGAGGTCGTACTTCCAACAGAAGTAACGATCGTGCCACCGCTGAAGACATCATATCCTGCTATTCCTACATTATCTGTAGAGGCGGTCCATGTCAATGAAACACTAAGTGATGTGACACCGGAGACGGTTAGGTTGGTAGGGGTAGTAGGAGATTCGTTATCAGGAATAGCCGGAGCTAGCTGGAAAGCAACGACCCTACTCTTTCTTACAGTACTGGCGCTCCCCTGCATGTACTCACCGATGTGCCAGAACGTTTGGTCATCTAGCGGGTCGATGGTGATCTGGGCATAGTCCCCATACCTTCCATCAAATCTGTTATTTTGCGCATCGCCATCTACTGCAAATCCCTCTCCTTGAGGCATGGTGCCTAGCGGGTCGCTACTTAGACGTCCTGTATATCGAATGGATGTAAACTGCGTGGTACTGGCAATGGTATACCCCATACCGATGTTTCCCTGTCCGTCCATGATGACACTTCCTGAGAATGCACTATGTCCATTTGGATCTACATAGGTACCCTCCTGATAGACGGTCCACGGAGCCCCATCGGTTGTCTGGCGTAGTTCCATCCACCGGATACCTGCTCTGGTATCGTTTCCGCTGATGTCAACCACGAAATTCAAAACGACAGAATTATGTGTTCCGAATCGACGGTAGTTCGTCATGTACATCATGGTTGCCTGCAATGCGTCGATGTCCGGTCCATTTCCCGGTTCATCAATGTTTTGAAATGAGCCGCCATCAAAGACACCATCAAAAGCAGCGGTATTTAGCGATGATTGTGTTAAAGAAATGGACGAACTGGAAGGGTTGGCCCAATTAACAGATGTTGTCCAGATTTTCAAGTGATCAGTAGAAACCCCGGCCCATGCATCATCCTGCATGTAGATGATCTGGTGCCCGGTACCCAAAGGAGGGAGGCTTGGTCCTGTAGAATTAATTCCGCCTGGACTATAAAACCCACTTGTAACGATGCCTGGTAGCGGGAAGCCGATCATTTGAGCCGAACCACCTACCAGCATTTGATCTCTTTCCAAGGCATAAACTACTTCACTTGTACCAGCGGTACCGGAACTTTTATTAGCTGTAATGTAGTATCCATCGGTCCAGATAGAAAGTTTTTCATAATCAGGGAAAGCCCCGGTGTTAAACCGGTACGTAAACCAACCGTCATTGACCGGATCGGGCCCTTGACATACAGCGATCAAAATACCATTCGGCGTATTACTAAACTGCATGATAATAAAACGGTCGGCATAGTTATCATAAATCACCACAGGATCACCCAGGGTTTCGCCAGGGAAAAGTGTTCCAAGTGAAGCCTCAGGCAACAACACATTACCAGAACGGTCTTTAATTCCAAATCCAGAATTAAAAGCATAAACATAATGGTTTGGTCCGATGGCTCCGGTAGGGTCATTTAAGACGGTCCCCTGGTGAGCGACGAAATTGGCAATAGGCGCACTTATTGCATTGATTTCAACCAGGTTTCGCTGTATGGAAACCAGAGGATCAGGACCCTGGGGCAGCCCTTTTCCAGGTACCACGATGTTGGAACCTCTTCTCTTGGGAGGAGCCACGTGCTCAAAACCAACGGAAGAAATAATGTTATCCATTTGGGACAACGGAGGGATATCTCTGACGTAGTCACTTGAAATGACAGAACTCGCTTGCATGGTAGGCTGCTGCTGTGCTTGCACTTTTACGGCATGCATGAAAAGCATTACGCCCAGCAACCCAATCATATGTTGTTTCATAATTAATATGGTTTTAGTTATAATGTGCAGGACAAGTTATGGTAATTCCACATAACTAAACAATGAAATTTCATATAATTATGAATAACCCATACAGGTGTGAATGTTAAAATGATTCACATCGAAACATCGATTCTTAAAAAAACCGTTACGAAATCACTTTTGAGGGCAATAAAAAGAGTGCTCTAATAAACTTTAATACGCCATCTACAGCAAAGCCAAGAATTTTAAATGGTAATAAAACCAACCAGATAATCGGGTAGAAAAAAAGAATGGTGATGGCCAGCGGCCAGCAGAAGACAAGTAAGATTAACCAAAGTAGTAGTCGCATGCTTAGGTTAACGACTTATCATCATAGGTAGTTATCTGATCATTTTCGGACGTTCAAATGGTCGTTTCTGTTCGTTTCTTGCCAATGTTTCTTAATGCATGGGTAAGGTAGTGGGTTTCGTTTGACTAAAACGTTCATTCAATGCACTATCCTATTACTCTTTTACATGTCAAAGTAGTTAGGTAGAGGGCCTAAGGCCTAAGTTTGGATGATTTGACTGTTTTCGAGAGCGTATTGCGCTGTTCCTTGTTTCACACAAATTATTCCAGATTCCTTGTTGATTATGTCGGAATAGTACAAGTATTTGTCGGAATTGTTATGTTTTTTTGATGCTGTTGGTTTTACAATTGTAAAAGATCTACACAAGAGAAGGCTTTATTATTCAATAAGATTTGGGTATTAAGATTTATGCCAAAAGTAAAATTGTGTTGATCGGAGTAATATAGAATTTATGACATGTTATATGATCAAGGAGCTAGTGAGTATGATAAAGAAGAACGAAATGAAATTGTTAGTTATCCTATTAATTATTCCTGAGTTTATCCTGGCGCAAGGGATACAACTATGGGAAGAGGTCCCTTCAAATGCCAGACTGGAAAATAGCTTTCGCGGCATGCAAGCCAATATCAAAAGACTGAACATGGAAGTATTGGATGATCTGCTAAGTAAGGCATCAGATAATAAGGCTTCTATGCTACCTATTCCGCATCCCTCTGGAAATGATGTGATTTTTGAAATCAAACCTGCTCACGTAATGGCCAGAGGCTTAAGTGAAAGACATCCGGAAATTCAAACATTTAAGGGAGTCGGAAAAAATGGCGAAATATTAAGAATAGACATGGGTGTTACAGGGTTTCATGGAGCAATTTATATGGCAGATGGAGGTACGGTTTACATAGATCCAGTAAGCGAAAGGAGTAATGTCTACGGAAGTTACTTTAAGAGTGAGTACATGTTTGTAAATAGGGATGAAATAGCACCTCTTACGGAGCATGCTCATGAACATCAGGGTGAAGGTGTAATGGGTACCCAAGGAGATGGAGCGCGCACCACCGGAAGTGAAGCCACATCAGTGAGAGTCAATTTTCAAAAAAGAACAATAGGTGATCAACTCAGGAAATACCGAATTGCTATAAGCGCGCACCCTACATTCACCGAAGCAGTTGGTAGAAGTAATGTTTTGAGTAAGATGGTTACACTGCTTAATAGGACTGTCGCTATTTACGAGCGAGATTTTGGCATTACACTAGAGTTAGTGGCAGACAATGACAAACTCATCTTTACTGACGATAATAGAGGAGGTTTTGCTGATACCTATACATCGAGTTCTTTTTTTGGTGAAACCATTAACATTATAAAGGCAAGACAAGCCAATATTGAGGTGTTAAATGACATCATCGGAGTAGAAAACTATGACGTAGGTCACGTTTTTGGTGCAGGTCCCGCAAGCGAAGGAATTGCAAGTGTTGGTGCTACTTGTGACGATAATGCAGGAAGAAAAGCCGCTGGGATTTCTTCGTTTCGTACCCCAGAGTTGCAGTCCACAGGCATGGTTGGCTTGCAAACCTTGTTCGAACACGAACTGGCTCATTTGTTTGGAGCAACCCATACGATGAATGATAGCGGCTGCTTCGGTGGACCGGGTCAGTTTACCAATCCTTCCAATTTTGAGCCAGGGAGCGGGAGCACACTGCTTGGCTACCCTTCGCTTTGTGCCCCCAATAACATAAAACAGCAGCGTGACGAATATTTTCATGCGGCATCGATCCAACAGGTTTGGGATTATACCATAGATGGAAGAGGAGGGAATTGTACAGAGCTTGTAGCTACAGGAAATACACCTCCTATTGTGAAAGTGCGGGATAGCGATTTCGTCATACCGGTAAACACTCCTTTTGTGTTGGAAGCAGAGGCCAGTGATGACGATGGCGATGTATTGACATACTGTTGGGAACAATTAGACAAAGGAAAAGACGACAAGGGAACTACATTACCGGGTAACAAAAAAAACGGGAACCATGCGTTTGATGGTACAGGCCCTTTGTTTCGCAGCTTTCCTCCTACGGCGAATCCTAAGCGATACTTTCCCAGGCTTTCAAAAATTGTCGAAGGTAAAAACCCAAAAGAAGAACACATGCCATCAATAACCAGAGAGTTGAACTTTGTGGTTACCATTCGGGACAATAACGTTTTGGGTGGTGGGATGACAACCGACATCGTTTCCTTCTCTTCAACAATAGACGCGGGACCTTTTGTCGTTACTTCAGAAGTAGATGCATCACCGTATGATGGTTTCACCAACTATCAGGTAGAATGGGACGTAGCGAATACGAACTTAGCACCGGTCAACTGTCAGCAAGTAAACATTCTATTTTCTATAGATGGCGGTGAGAGCTTTGCGTATAGGCTACTTGAAAACACTCCGAATGATGGATCGGAGGAAGTTCGGCTTCCCAACATACAAACGACCAAAGCACGGATCATGGTGGCGGCTGCTGACAACGTGTTTTTCAACGTGAACACTACTGATTTTGCAATCAATACAGTCTCGACACCCCTACCACAAGATCCAACCACCTTAGCAGGGTCACAACTAAACGCATTCGAAATCGAACTCTCCTGGCAGGATAACAGTGAGGTGGAAGATGGTTTTATTATTGAAAGAAAGGACGATGCCAGTACCGAATTCGTGGAGATAAGCCGGGTCGTTTTTAATCATACCTCTTTTATTGACGCGTCCATAGAAGAAGGAAAAACATATACCTATCGTGTAGCTTCTTTCAATACGACGGGTACATCTGCATATACTAACAGCATATCAATAGATACGGAAAACTCAGATGAAGAAGAAAACGAGGAGGACGAAGAAGGTGAAGAGGTTCTTTCCGTAACAGATGAAGCATTCGTTACCTACCCTAACCCAACAACGGGGATGGTCTTTTTACAAAATGTTCCTTCCCATACCAGGTATTTTATTTACGATGTTGCTGGATTTCTCATAGATAATGGCATCGTTAGAGATAACCAATTAGAAATCATCGGGACGAACGGCCTGTATAACCTGATCATTCAGTCAAGTGATGGCGAAATGAGCACAATACAAGTATTGAAAATAGCTAATTGATCGTGCATTTGATGATGATCATTATTCTAAGAATATTTGATGGAATACCTACCCGCTGAAGTAAGCCTGAAAAGTTGGTTTCGAAGCCTGTGAAATTCAATTTTAGAACTAGTGGTGTCCTAGATAAGGTTTTTCGATTCGGAGATAACCCTTAAAATCACCGCTAGCCGCGCACCCCCGGGCCGGTCGCCTTTGGATTCCCTAAAGCCTTACCCGGCCGGGGACGCCCAGTCCGGGGCAGTTCTCGTCTACTCCCTTTAGGCCGGGTCGACGTTCGATGGGGACGGTCCGCCGCGCGGTAGTTTTCAGCCTTGAAGAAAAACCTTATCTAGGACACGTTAAAGGCACTTTTTTGAAGTTTAAAAAATTTAACCGGATACCAGTATTTTAAAACTGTAAAAGTCTTTACATAAAACAGATAAGGCCAAGCTACAGCGTAGCTTGGCCTTATAAATAATAGGTTGTAACAGGTCAGAGTCCCATTCCGTAATAGGCCTTATCTCCATTTGGATACACGCCCTCAATCAAAATTCCATCGTCTCCCTTAGTAGCTTCAAGAAAAGAGATCAAATCGTCAAGTTTTCGTATGGGTTGATCATCAATTTCAGTAATGATAAAACCTTCTTTTAAGCGCGCTTCTTTCCACTTTCCAGTCCTTATATCAGAAACCTGAACGCCTCCATTAATATCCAGTTGCTCCCTAAGCGCCGGGGAAACCTCAACAAACGTAGCACCTTCAAAGCTGTAATCATTTTTGGCCTCTACAATCTCAGTTGTTCCTGAGGAGTTTCTAAGTGTGGCCATTACTTTCTGTTGCTCATTGTCTCTAATAAAAGTAACTTCTATTTCGTCTCCTGGTCTGTTGACGGCTACTTGCTCCTGAAGTTGGGCTACGCTATTTACATCCACATCATTGATAGCGATGATGACATCACCTTCTTTCATTCCAGCGATGCTGGCTGCAGAGTTATCACCAACCCTTGCAACGTACACGCCTTTCACTACTCCCAGGTCTTCCGCCTCGGATAGTTGCGCGTCTACATTAATGATCTGAATGCCAAGTAAGGCACGCTGTACAGCTCCGTATTCAATGAGGTCGTTGACTACCTTTTTTACCAGCGTAGAAGGGACAGCAAATGAATATCCGGCAAATGCTCCTGAGGGAGACGCGATGGCCGTGTTGATTCCGATCAACTCTCCGTTCAAATTGACCAGTGCACCCCCGCTATTTCCCGGGTTTACAGCGGCGTCGGTTTGTATAAATGACTCGATCCGATCTCGGGATTGAAGTATCTGAATGTTTCTGGCTTTGGCGCTTATGATGCCTGCGGTAACCGTAGACCTGAATTCAAAAGGGTTACCGATAGCCAGAACCCATTCTCCTATTTGAATGTTTTCAGAGCTGCCATAGCTGATGGGTTGCAGGTTACTTTCTTCAATTTTTATAACTGCAAGGTCTGTAGACTTATCAACTCCAATAACATTGGCTTTATAGCTTCTGTTGTCATTGAGTACCACTTCGATGTTAGAGGCATTTTCAATGACGTGATTATTGGTAATGATGTATCCATCCGATGAGATGACAACACCGGAGCCTGCACCTCTGGATTGTCTATCGTCCCGGTTGTACCGATCTCCGAAATAATCCTTAAAAAAATCGTTGAAAGGGTTTTGAGCATTGGCCCCTGCAATATACGTGGTGCGAATGTGTACCACTGAAGGGGTGGCCTTTTTAGCCGAAAAAACGAAATTTAATCCCTCAGGGACGATAAAATCAGACGAATCAAACACATAATTCGTTAGCGCAAATGGGTTTTCTTTTGATGTCTGTTGGATAATGGTTGTTTTAGGATTTAAAAAACTGTATCCAACTAAAGCGACTATCCCTCCAAATATGGAAGAAAAAATCATGGCAAAAACTAAACTTCTCTTATTCATATCAAGCAATATTTTTAGCTGATAGTTAATTAATCGGAAAACGAGGATCTTTGTTCCGGTTGCTAACTCAACCAGCCATAATTTAACTAAGCTTAACGAAGATTTGACCAAAAACCTTCGCAAACGCCTAACAGCCATTCCAAATGATAGGCTGCATTAACTTACAGCTTTCCAATACCCGGAACTTAATGCTTTTCAGGTGAAAGCAAATTTCTGTTAATTCAAGGTAAAAAAAGTGCGTCGTTAATTTTTCAAATTAAAGTTAACGGGACCTTGGTATTTAATGCACTTTGATGTGGAAAAGTTTTTGGAGCAAAATAATAAAAAAAGGGAGCACCTTCGTACTCCCATAGCCGATCCTTCGCTGGTTGGACCGAGCATGATCCGGATTAAGAAACCGAATCTAATCACCGCCTAATTTACTCGCCTGTAAATGTAGACAGTAAATATAGGTACATCCCTCGCGATTTCATTGAAAACGTGAACATTTATTTAGGATTTTTTTCGTGATAGTTATTTGTTTATTTGCGGTATGCGTGAGATGGTTTTTTTTATTCTTCTTGTTCCTCAGCTTATTCATGCAGGTAGTTTGGATAAAATAAGGCGAGCATTTGAGAAGTCCGAGTTCGCGAAAACAAAAGAATTGATAATGAGGGCCAGAATCAAGGATGCTCAAAACCCGGGCATTGACTATTACACCTCTCTTCTGTTCTCAACTGAGAAGTACAGCGAATACAGTCTGGATTCTGCAAGAATTTACATTCAATTGTCTCAGGAAAAATACGATCAAGTAACACCAAACCTAAAAGAGGACCTGGCTGAAGATGGAGTCACAGCAGACAAGATTGGAATGCAAGACGAGTACATCAGGGGCTTACTTTATGAGCGTCTGATGGAAAATTTGAGTTTGCAAAACATCTATGATTTTCAATACATCTACCCGCTATCTCCTTTTGATAGCTTATTGATATACATGGGAGACAGCATTGTTTATGAACGGGTGGTGACATCAGACACAGAGGCTGATTATCTACAGTTTATAAGTGAGGTAAAAACGTCGGTATTTAAAGAAAAAGCAATTGATCGATTAGATCACCTAAGATACCAGAGCTTACTTCGCTCCAAGGCTTTGGATGACTACTATCGTTTTCTTTCGGACTACCCGACTACCCAATTTAAAAATCAGATAGAAGCATACATCTTAAAAAGGGCGACAGCTGGACAGGAAAGAGAAAGCTTCATTGACTTTATCAATTTTTCTTCCAACCTTTTTTTGAAAAAGAAAGCAGGTGATGTGGTATACCACCTGGACCCGGAAAGGAAACTCATCAAAGAACACCCCTATCTTGATTCTTTGAAAGTTGTACACGACCTAAGTGAAAAACAATTGTTTCCGGTCCTCGATGCGGGTCAGTTTGGGTTTTATTCCCGCAATGGAGACCAGGCAATTGGTTATGAGTTCACGCAGATTAATGAAGAGTTCAAATGTGGGCTCACCAGTGATGAATGGCTTTTCGTATCAGATACCATCAGTAAAATCATTGCAAAAAATGGTGAAATCATACTTTCCAATATTCAGGAGTACACCGACCTGGGC
Organism: Bacteroidota bacterium; assembly: GCA_039192005.1. Lineage (GTDB taxonomy): Bacteria > Bacteroidota > Bacteroidia > Cytophagales > Cyclobacteriaceae > Ekhidna. The sequence goes on along the minus strand of JBCCXH010000002.1, from coordinate 14,107 downwards.
CATGGAGCTGCCAAGGTGAAAAAGAATGGAAAATGGTTTTTATACCATAAAAGCGGATTCTTGATTTTAAAAGGAGCCATACAAGATGCAGAAGTGCTGAATGGACGTTGGATAAAAGTTCAAAGAAAAGACAGATGGGGTTTGTTTTCTTTTTTAGGCTATGAAGTGGCACCATTTAAATACGAAAACATTGAAACGTTGGGCCCATTCTGGATCTTCCAAAAGAACAGGTCTCTGGCAGTATACAATAAGGAAAAGATACGTGACGATTTAGATCAAAAAGGGCTGGAACTCGAATTTAGATTTCATGACGTTGAGTTGATTGATCAGGACAAGCTCATTGGTTTTCGAGAAAACCGTGAATGCATGTTGGACAGTGCGCTAAATTTTCTGATTCCGTGGGGGGTATATCAGATCAACCCAGACCCATCCGGCTGGTATCTTAAATCCGAAGAAGGCTACAGGCTGTATAATCATGAAAAAGAAGACATAGGAGACGATGTGCATCCTTATCTGGAATTAAACAGGGGCTGGTTGGCATTGAAAAGAAAAGGCGGGAGTTGGATGCTATCTGCCCGTGAAGTATCTGCCAAAGACAAAACCGGATACGACTCGTTGAAGTTAATCAGCGACTTTGTTGCATATGCTGAGCGAAAGGAAAAGCGTCAATTGATTTTTTCAAATGGAGATAGCCTGGATTTAATGAGGGGAGAGAAAGTAAAGACATTTTTAAACCGGCCTTCCTATCTTTTACTAGAAGGCTCATACGGGCGCAAAGTAGTCTCCATAACAGGGAAAGAAGTAGTCAGGGGAAATTTCGATGAGCTCACCTTTTTCAATGACTCACTGGTTAAAGCAAATATCAACCGGAAGTATGGGCTCATCAGGTTAAAAGGCGGCTACCTTATCAAACCAGAGTACCAGGCAATTGATGAGCTGGATGGATTGATTCTCTGCCTTACAAATGGAAAAATTGGTTGTTATGACTTGAGGAACGGCAACTGGGTGCGGGCAAAATACGAATCAAGAATAGCACGACTGGGAGAAAACTATTTAGTCAAATCCGAAGGGATGTTCGGAGTACTGAACCCATCCAATGAGCTAGTGATACCAACCGATTACGATGAGATAAGGTACTGGAACGATACCTCTTACCTCGTGAAAAAGGAGGTATGGTATTTCATTAATCAGGATAATGAACAAATTGGAGACTCCTTTGACTACCTGTCTGAGCTATCCAAAAGTGAGGACGAATCCATATTTGAATACATAAAATATGGGAAATACGGACTGCTATCTTCCAAGTTGGGCTTTCTAGTTGAACCGGAATTTACGGAGATTTTAAACCTTGGGAGTTCGGAGGAACCACTCTTTATGGCAGATCAACACCTAAAGACCGCACAACTGCATGTAGTCAGTTATGTAAATGCAAATGGGAAACTGATTATGTCAAAAGCATATAGGAAATCAGATTTTGACAAACTACTCTGTGAAGACGAATAGATGCCGTTTCAGTCTGGTAGCCTCTCGGGTGTTAGCTCTTTTAAAAAGTAGAAGGTGACGGGGGGGAAAGTTTTTTGTAAATATCCAAAGCTTGTTTAATAAGAGAGTTGCTTCCATCATTTGATACGATGTAGTCAGCTAGTACACTTTTTTGGGTATCAGGAAGCTGTTTGTCCATGATCCCGATTACATCTTCTTTTGACCGGTGAGAATCGCGATGCAAAACCCGTTGCATCCTTACTTCGCGGTCCGCGGTGACCAGTATGGTGCGATCCAGTTCCTTGTAGGATCCGGTTTCAAATAATAAAGCAGCTTCTTTTAGCAAGACATCAACGTTTCGGTTTTCTTCTACCCAAAGACGAAAGTCGTCTTTTACTGCAGGATGAACAAGTTGGTTTAATTGTTCGAGGAGCGCCTGGTTTCGAAAGACCTGACGTCCTATTTCCTTCCTGTTGAGGCGCCCATCTACATAAGCCTCCGCTCCAAAAAGAACAGTGATTTTGGTAATTAAATCTTGGTTGTTCTCCATCAGCTGTTTTGCCCGGTCATCGGCATAGTAACATTTACTTCCAAGTATTTCGTAAACCTTGCATAAGGTACTCTTGCCAGAACCTATTCCTCCGGTGACACCGACTAGGTAGGGCTTACTCACGGTAAATGACTTTAACAGTATCTGGTTTGGGTTCAACCTCCAGAACATTTTCAGGATGAATCATGACAATGGTTGGGATGGTGGAATCGGCCACATTCATCATGTCGTAGTCGAGTATGACTTTAAAGTCTTCTGAAAAGAAATCTTCTCTTAAAGACCTGCGAATCGTGAACTGTACGGTCACGTCATTGATAGCTGGTACAATGGAACTATCGTTTGGAAAATGGAGCAACTCTAAAGGCACAGCAACTTGTAGGTCATCAAATTGTGCAACGTTAAAAGATACGTTCACCGTCTTTGGAGTAGAGGAAATGTTAAAACCTTCTGCCAAGCCTAGGGAGACAGACTGGTCGAAATCTCTATCGATTTCACGCTTAGTTATATTGATATGAAACCTCTTTTTTAGGGTATCAATGTAGCTTTTCGGTCCAAAAATAGTTGCCGTATCCGGAGAAAGTATGACAGGAGATACGATGCGGTGGTCTACATCAAGATCAATTTCGAGGGAGTCAATTTCTAGTACTACTTTTTTAGCTTTTATTGGCTCAAAGTTTAGAAACAAAGTATCCGTATATAAAAAATTGATTTCGAACTGATTCAAATGGTCCCTGACGATTGGGATGAGCGTCGGTCTGGAAAGAAACTTGACATTGACGGGGCTTTCAGGTTCGATGAGGATGGGATTTAAATTAAACCAAAAGCTGTGCCTAAGCAGATCCCATCCACCACCGGAAACATCCAGTTCTACAAATTTTGCCAATGGCTTCATAGATACCAGACTATCGCCATCGTAAACGAACGAAATAGGATGTTTAATACGGGTATTGTACTGTTTTCCGAGCGCGCTAAAAAACCAAAAAGTAGATGCACCTAAAAATGAGAGCGCAAGTACTTTCCAGTTATTGATTGGCGTAAAAAACTTTCCAATACCCATCTTTGAAGTTATTTCTTCGTATTCAATCGCTTACTTGCTTCCAACGAAATCGAAGACTTCTCAATAAGTAGCTTGGTGCCTCTATCCACATCTACCAGCACAGTGGTATCTGAAATTTCCATGACTTTTCCATGAATGCCTCCTACGGTGACAACCTGGTCTCCTTTTTTAATTTCCTCTAAATACTTTTTAGTCTCTTTTTGCTTTTTCTGCTGAGGTCTGATAAAGAAAAAGTAGAATACGGCAATCATGCCAAAAATCATAATGAATTGGGGATTGAATCCCCCTCCACTTGCTTGTAATAACGTTACTTCCATTAATTGATTAAGATAAAAACGCGGTTAAATAAAAAACCCTGGTCCCAAAATAATTGGGATCAGGGCAATGTTAATAAATGAATTTCTTTCCTTTGGCTTATTCGCCTTCCTTCAACACGTTCGCTTGAATATTTAGTCGTTGTGTCTCAGGCCATGTATTAGCAGTGATAGTTACCGTTTTGTTCTGGATTCCCGGCTTGTTCTTACTGTTAAACTTCACCTTAAGTTCACCTTTTCCACCGACAGGAATGGGCTCTTTAGGCCACTCAGGTACTGTACAACCGCATGATCCTTTTGCATCTGAGATGATCAAGGGTGCTTCGCCAGTGTTTGTAAATGAGAAAATATGCTCTACCACGTCACCGTCTTTTATGGTACCAAAGTCATGAGCTTCTTTTTCAAAAGCAAAGGCAGGAAGAGGGCCTTCCGGTTTTTCTTTCGGTGCCTCGGCCGGAGCTGGGGTACTCGTATTACTAACAGGTGTAATGGATGGAGAAGTAGATGTGGAAGATACACCACCTTTACCTTCAAGTGCAGCAACTCTGCCTTCTAGTTTAGTTAGTCTGGATTCCGTTTCACCACCGCAACTCGCGAGTATGGCAATTAACGTCAAGGATAGTAAGGTCGTTTTTATTGTTTGCATAGTCTGTATCATTTCTTACGTTATAAATACAAAGGTAGGATGGATAAAGTTTTGGAAAAAAAAGTAAATCTTAATGATTTGTTAAAGTTCTGTTTTAATCCTTTTTTATTTGGTTGATCAATCCATTGACATCATCCAAAAGGCGTTCGGCTTTATCTTTTGCTTCTTTTATGACTTTTTCACCCTGATCTTTCGCGTCATTATCAATGATCTCTTTACCATCTATGATATCTTGGATAAAACCCTCCAGTTGCTTTTTCACCCGATCCAGCTGGTAAGTAAGCCGATCGCGTGTGTTTACGCCTTTATCAGGGGCATATAAGATACCTAAAATACCTCCGGAAATGATTCCTAAAAGAAATGCAAAAAAAGATCCTCCAGACCTACTCATAACTATTTATTATCTATTAAACCTCGTCCGCTTTTTCGGACTTTACCGGTCGAAGATAGTTCGTTTGAAAGTACATCCAAAATACCGTTTATAAATTGTTTACTCTTAGGCGTACTATACATCTTTGAAATTTCGATGGCTTCATTAATTGAGACTTTCATCGGGATACTAGGGCATACCATCATTTCCACAAGTGCCAGTTTTAGGATGACCCGATCTGTAATGGCAATTCTGTCAACGTCCCAATTTTTCGTTTTACTCGCTATAAGCTTATCCAAAAACTGGTCTTGCTTGATTACCCCATCAAAAAGTTTCTGAAAGAAATCAAAATCGTCCTGACCATTTTTCGTGAGTTCTGCCAGCTCAAAGTCTTCTCCTTCCGTCATACTTTTGATGGTTTTCAGGATCATGCTTTTAATAATAGGTTGATTTTCTGACCAATGAAGGTTTTGGTTTTCAAGGTATGCAACGATGTTTTCATTTTTGAACATCACCTTTTTAAATAGCTCAAGAATCAAAGAGCTGGCATCAGTCTGATGCCTGAAATAATCTTGAAGCGGTTCAGATTGGGTAATCTCTTGTTTGTACCAACTCCTTATTTCATCCAGCTCGTCTTGCCAGCTAATGTGATATTGACGGAGTTCTTTTTCTAAAACTTCCGAGGCTTTCAGCTTTTCAATAACTACGTTATTTACAAAAGGTGTAGGCCTGTTCAACTTTTTCTTTTCAACATAAAGCCTCTCGATGTGTTCCAGTTCAATAGGTAACTGCAAAAACTTAAGGTACAAATCGTAAATTCGATTGGTATCTTTTAACATCTCGGTGCGGCGTACTCTAACTTCAGATGCCAGTTTATTTTGAAAATCCTGGATTTCGTCGTTCACATTTTCGAGGACGTCTGCTTCGACAGATTCGGAGGTCTCTACCTGCTCTTTCAAATAGTTTTGTGAGAATAAGCGGACAGCGAGTTTTTTCCTGGTTTCAAATAGGCCTTTATCAGCAAAGTCGTGCTTAGCAGGATCAAGAGCGTGCTTTTTTTCTAATTCATTTTTAGAAACTTCCTTTAGCGATTCTAATGCAGTAAAGTACCCATAAAGGGCTTGCATCGCTTTTACTCGGAGGATTCGGCGGTTTAGCATTTCAATATTTTTTTACAACCCATTTTCTTCTTGGGTCGCCCAAGTGAGTTTACTGTCCAAGTTTTACTTTCCCAACGTCTTCAATTCTTTCAAGTGCCAAAGCTAATGCAGCTTCATGGGCACTCATGTTATTTTCATCTGCATGATCCAACACTTTAGTACAAACATCATAAATATGCTCGGTAGAAGCAAGAACTCTCTCTTTATTGTACCCACCTAAATATTCATGATAGACATTGGCGATTCCTCCGGAGTTGATTAAAAAATCAGGGGCATAGGTGATGTTCATCTCTTTTAACATCTCGCCATGTTTTTGTTCATCTTGAAGCTGATTATTAGCTCCACCAGCTATAACGGCACATTTTAGCTGAGGTATGGTTTCTGTATTTAGGGTTGCTCCCAATGCGCAAGGGGCATAAATGTCCATCTCCAATGGATACACATCAGTCGTATCTACCACAGAAACCTGTGAATATTTAGCCGTTATGTGTTTGATTTTATCCTCATAGATATCAGAAACGAAGATGCTGGCACCCTCTTTAATCAGGTGATCAATTAAAAAGCTGCCTACCTGCCCAACACCTTGTACCAGCACTTTTTTACCTGTAAGCGAATCGGATCCATATGCCTTCTTTGCTCCGGCTTTCATCCCCATGTACACGCCATAAGCGGTCATGGAACCCGGATTTCCCGATCCACCCATACTAATTGGCTTTCCTACAACAAAGGGGGTTTCCATGTTCATCCATTCAATGTCCTGGGTGGAGATGTTAACATCTTCGGCAGAATAGTACTTTCCATTCAAACTGTTGATGAATTTCCCAAAGCGTCTCATGAATGCTTCGCTTTTTTGTGTATGTGCATCGCCGATTATGACTGCTTTTCCTCCTCCAATGTTAAGCCCTGCCAGCGCGGACTTAAAGGTCATTGCACGAGATAGCTTCAAGGCATCGTTTATCGCTTCTGCATCCGTAGCATAGTTCCACATTCTGGTGCCTCCCATCGCGGGCCCCAATATGGTGTTGTGAATACTGATGATCGCTTTGAGTCCCGTATGCTCATCTCTACAAAAAACAACCTGTTCATGTTGCAGTTTCTCCATCTGCTGGAAAATGCTTTCTTCTTTTGTTAAAGCTTGATCGTCAATCATTTTAAATGAACTTTATTGCCAAATCAATCCTTGACATTTTGAGGTATATTTTATTGTTAACTTTGGAATCCGCAAAAATATCCTTTTTCCTCTAAAACCTTTTGAAAGTCAGACAGTTATAAAATTCTGTGAAAAATCTAGCATACCTTAATAAATACCTGGTCAAATATAAGTTTCACCTAATTCTTGGGACATTTTTCATCGTAATATCAAATTTCTTTTCAATTGTGCCTGCCGTGGTAGTTAGGTATGCATTTGATGTATTGGGCCGGAGTTACAGTATTTACAACAGTTTTGAAGGGTTTGAGTTGCAATCAGGGACGTATGGGCTTTTCGTATCCAGTCTTTTTCTCCTCGCCGTTCTCATTTTTCTTTCTGCATTATTAAGAGGCGTATTTTTATTTTTTACAAGACAGACCGTCATCGTTATGTCACGGCTCATTGAATATGATTTGAAAAATGAAGTGTTTGATCACTACCAGTCGTTGCCTCTAAGTTTTTATCGAAGAAACAATACTGGAGATTTGATGGCAAGGATTTCAGAAGATGTAAGTAAAGTACGCATGTACCTGGGGCCTGGTATTATGTACGGGGTAAACCTGGTGACACTTTTCCTTATTGTCATACCCTACATGATCTCAATTAACCCAACGCTTACACTCTGGTCGCTTTTGCCGCTACCTATCCTTTCTTTTAGCATTTATTACGTAAGCCAAATCATCAATAAACGATCTGAGGAAATTCAGGAAAGCCTTTCCGGGCTTTCTACTTTTGTACAGGAGGCATTTTCGGGGATAAGGGTGATCAAGGCTTTTGTGCGAGAAGACCAAATGACAGGCAGCTTTGCCAATGAAAGCGTAGAGTACAAGAATCGATCATTGAAACTCACTTTTGTACAGTCGCTTTTCATGCCACTGATTATGGGCCTAATTGGTCTCAGTGTGATTTTGACAGTCTACATCGGCTCCATCCAGGTGTTCTCGGGAGAAATAAGTACTGGTATTATCGCAGAGTTCATCATATATGTCAATTTATTGACATGGCCGGTTACAGCTTTAGGTTGGATTACCTCCATCATTCAGCGAGCGGAGGCTTCTCAAAAGCGCATTAACGAGTTTCTGCAAACCAAGACAGATATCCAGTCAAGAAAAAACATTACCCATGATATTGAAGGGCACATAAAATTAGAAAAGGTAGATTTTATCTATCCTGATTCAGGAATTCAGGCGCTTTCAAATGTTTCGTTCGAAGTAGAGCCCGGGCAGTCGATTGCGATTATTGGTACGACTGGTTCGGGAAAAAGTACCATTGCTAATCTGATTGGCCGACTTTACGACATAAGTGAAGGGTCCTTACACATTGATGGTATGGATATCAAAGACTACAATATTTCATCTTTAAGAAGCCAGATAGGTTACGTTCCGCAAGACGTATTTCTGTTCTCGGATACCATCGCCAATAACATTGCTTTTGGAAAAGAAGAAATGTCCGACGAAGAGATCAAGGAAGCGGCCAGGGATGCAGACCTGTTGGAAAATATCAAAGGCTTTAAAGAGGGCTTTTCAACTCGGGTAGGGGAACGGGGCATCACCCTTTCCGGCGGACAGAAGCAACGAGTATCCATTGCAAGAGCCATTGCAGGAGGACCAAAAATCCTGATACTCGACGATGCGCTTTCTGCTGTAGATACCAAAACGGAAAATACTATTTTAAATGCGATGAAGCGCATTATGTCGGGCAAAACTTCGATTGTTATTTCCCATCGGGTTTCCTCTGCCAAGCTTGTAGATAAGATCATCGTATTGGACGAAGGCCAGATAGTGGAAAAGGGAACCCACGAAGAGCTACTCGCCCAAAATGGAATATACCGCGAACTTCACGATAAACAGTTGGTTGCAGAAAAAGCCGTAGAACAATAAGCTTACAGCACGGATACCGTCATTTAAGGCGTTTTTTTTCGTTGTATCTGTCATTTTTTTCGATAAGTGGGTGTTTTCTCTGAAAGAATGAATAATTTCAGCCTGCACAATTAAATCGTATCTACTTTATGATAAGAAAATTACTATGCCTAAAGGTGACAGGATTGTCACTATTATTAACAGTTACGTTTCTTGCGAATGCGCAAGATCCTAAAGATTTAAAGACCGAAGCGTCAGAATTTTCAGCGTATCAATCCTATAAATTACAAAAGTTATTTGATAATGCTGTGAAAGAGTACTCTCTCGAAATGAAAAAGGTGGGAGAGGACGTTCAATCCAGATTTGAATACGAACGTATGATGCTGGTTAATCCTGAAACGAATGAGTTACCCGAGGGAATTTTTGAAAACGAAGTAGCTTATGCTTCTGGTATTCAAGACGAGAACTTAAAGGGTAGAGGCTCAAGAGAATGGAGAGCGAGAGGACCTTTTAATGTTGGAGGGCGTACAAGAGCACTTGCAATTGACCGTACCAATGAAAACGTTATCTTGGCCGGAGGTGTATCGGGTGGTTTGTGGAGATCTGAAGACCAGGGTGCAACCTGGAAAAAAATCACACAGGGATTCCAACACCCTAGCATTACATGTATTGTACAGGACCCTCGACCTTTTTATAGTCACATATGGTACTATGGTACAGGTGAGCGTACGGGAAACTCCGCCAGCGCAAGTGGAGCTTTTTACCAAGGAAACGGTATTTTCACGTCTTTTAACGGCGGCCGATCGTTCTTTTCCCGAGTTGAGACAGAAGACGACGACCCGGTAAATTTCTCACCATTTGATCTTGTATCAAATATCGCAGTAGATCCTGACAACGGAGATGTGTACATTTCCTCTGTAGAAGGTATCTATCGTTCCACAAATTTCGCCCGTACGTTTACACAAGTACTGGAAGGGGCGTTTCCAAACTGGTCAGATATTGTGATAACAGCAGGTGGTACTTTTTACGCAACCATAGAAGCAGATAGAGACTCTTTAGGAGCAATACTGGATACTCCTGATTTTGGTGTTTTTACTTCACAAAATGGAACCGATTGGACAAATATTACGCCAGAAGGTTGGGCAGCTACAACGGGACGTACTGTCATCGGATATGCGCCATCAAGTGAAAACATCGTATATGCGTTTGCTGAAGATGAAGGACCCTCTGTTGGTTTTCTTTGGGAGTACAATACAGACTCTACTGTCGAAACCGGATGGACAAACCTTTCTGCCAACCTACCAACAATTGGAGGTTCAGTAGGGTCATTAAATACACAAACAAGTTACAACTTGGTAGTTAAGGTACACCCTACGAACCCTAACCTGGTCTTTGTAGGTGGAACCAACTTATATCGTTCTACTACGGCGTTTAGAACTCCTGCTGGACAGGAAAGCTGGGTGGCAGGTTACTCACCTTTAAACGATGTGAGTCTTTATACAAACCAACACCCGGATCAGCATGAACTTGTTTTCTTCCCTTCCAACCCGGACAGAGCACTTTCCGGAAATGATGGAGGAGTCTACCTGGCAGAAGACATCACAGAAACAAACGATGGTATAGAACCCGTTGCCTGGACTGATCTGAACAACGGATACCTGACTACACAACCTTATGTGGTAGCTATTGATCCTGAAGGAGAAGATCAGAATTTATTATCCGGGTTTCAGGATAACGGAACCTGGTTTACTGACTCGGAGGAACTACAAGATCCCTGGATCTCCGATTTCGGTGGAGATGGTGCATACGCAGCTATTGCAGACGGAGGCCTAACTCGATACGTTTCAGCTCAAAGAGGAGTCGTTTTCCGTCTTAACTTCAACGAAGAAGGAGAGAACGTTTCCTTTACACGGGTACAACCTGCTGGTGGTAGTGGCTTTGGCTTCATCGCGCCATTTATTCTGGATGCAAATAATGATAACGTGATGTACATGCCGGCCGGAAACCGAATTTGGAGAAACAATGACCTGGACGGCATTCCATTGTTTTCAAATGCACCAACGGATGTTAACTGGGTAGAAATGACCAATTCCGTAGTTCCCAGTGCGATAACTTCTCTTGATGTGTCAAGATATCCTGAAGCAAATAAATTGTACTTTGGTACCAATTTAGGAGGTATCTATCGAATTGATAATGCAAATATTGATGTCTCTTCCGCTGTAGACCTCTCTACCGGCAAAGGACTGCCAGAAGGTAACGTAGTGTGTGTCACAGTAGACCCCAATAACTCAGACAATGTATTTGTTGTCTTTTCTAATTATGGCATCCGAAGTATTTTCTTTAGTGATGATGCAGGAGAAAACTGGTCAGACATTAGTGGAAATCTGGAAGAAAATCCTGACGGTTCCGGAAGTGGTCCATCTATAAGGTGGCTGGCGGTACAAGGAAATGGCGATGGATACTATGTAGGAACAAGTGTGGGTCTTTATTTTTCAAATAAAATCCAAAAAAATAATCAAAACTGGTGGCGTATCTACCGGTCCAGAATAGGAGAGACTGTAGTCGCTCAGGTCAAGACCAGAAAAGACGGATTTGTAGCAGTAGCAACACACGGTAACGGGATGTACTCTGCTTTTGATTTTGTTAACGAATCAGAAGAAGCAGATCTTTCGGTAGCTTTCCAACTGGACGATTATTCAGTTGATCTTAATGCTCCTGATACTACTATCTCAGTAGCTGGGTTGTTCTTAGAAGATGAAAGTGAAGATGAGGACGAGTCTTGGAACTGGTGGCACTGGTGGAAGGAAAAAGAAAACGAGGAGATCGAAATAACACTCGTTAACTCCAACCCGGATGTTCTTACAGCTACCTTGGATGGTGATGAAATACTCATCAGCTATCTACCAGATGCAGAAGGTTCCGCAAGTATTGGCTTAATTGCTACTCTAGGAGATGAGCAGGTAGCAGAAGGATTTCTTGTTACAGTTGCTGAGCAACCTTTTTACGAGCAGTTTGAAGCTGCTATTGGAACCAGACCTTCACAGAACTTCCTCGATTTCGGTTCAGTTGCGCAAACTGCTGCAGACATTACGGTTCCGGAAGGACAGCGATGGGTAATCCAGGAACTATTTGCTCCGGGAGGAACAAACAATGCACCATTTTTAACCAGTGCAACTGTAGTCATCTATGAAGATGCCGAAGGATTTCCTGGTGATGAAATCTATAATAGTGGCGAATTAGCTCCAGTTTCGGACTTTACGTCTACTAACCTGGAACTTGAACTTGCAGAACCAGCCATTTTGGAAAGTGGGTCTTATTGGGTGAGTATCTACGTAAACCTTCCGTTTACGCCTAATGCTACTCAGTGGTTCTGGAGAACTCAGGGTGTAATCGTAGGTGAAGAGGGCTTCTTCCGTGATCAGGGTAACTTGTTTGGCTTGGGAGCAGTAGAGTGGACACCTGCCTCTATTTTTGGAACTCCTTCCGATCAAATCTTCCAACTATTTGGAATGGTTACGGATGAGTCAGATACGGTATTAACCGAAATGAACCCAACGGATTTGTTAGCAGAAGCCAGTTCTCAAATTGAATTGAAAATTTGGCCGAATCCTTCCGCATCGAGCTTCAGCCTTAACTTTTCAGGGGAGTCAATGGATCTTAATAAGCAGATTGCTATTTATGATTTAAATGGGAATACCATTATGACGAGAGACCTTAAAGGAGGATCAAGTGACTTCCTTTGGGATGCATCTTCACACCCAACAGGATTATACCTGATAAGAGTTAGCGTAGGAGGACAGCAGAGTAAGGTATATACCGTACTGAAGAGATAAATAATTAGATATAAAATTAAGATTTGGAAAACGGGTAGTGCATGCTACCCGTTTTTTATTGTATGATGATTGTGAAACAGCTTTTTTATTTATTCTTTCTGCTAAGTACTATGAGTACTGCTTTCGCTCAGAAAATTAGCCCAAAACCGGACCTGAGAGTCACATTAAATACAGTCGATCCTGGCACCATAAACGCTAGAGTTCTGTGGCTTTCATTTAGTGAAAACGAAGAGCTATGTGGTGGAAGTAAACCTTTTGTAGCCTCGGTACAAATTATGAAAATTCTGGAAACAGGTAGCGGTTTAGTTCATGTTCCCAATCAGGGAGACACCATAAGTGTGGAGGTAAGAGGCACTAAAAATCCTAACGTAACACCTCAGAGCCATGGCGATTATAGCTTGAAAGAAAATCCCTGTTTTACCTCGGACAAGTCATACTATTCGATCGTCCCGAAAAAGTAGAATAAGGCTTACTTTTTTTCAAATGCCCAACCCTCGGTCCTTAAGCTCCCGTCTTCATAGTAAATATCAAATATTACTGGTTGGAGAATTCTTCCGGCTTCCGTTGCTTTATCCTGCATTAATTCTTTCACCTCGTTGGGCAAAGGCTGTACAAGAGGGTGTTGGGTAATAAAAACCTGATAGACCTTATCTGTCTGAAATTCTTCATAAGAAAAACCTGAAGGAATTTCCAAGATGTTTCTTATCTCATCAAAAGATGCACCAATGAACAGATGTATAGAATCCGAACCAATGGTATCGTTTTGAAATTCTACCAGTGTCAATGCACCTTTCAACCTTCCGCTGTCAATTAGGGCCTTGGCTTCCTTAATAAAATTGCGTACACGTCTGGGAGGAAATTTTCCAATGTAATGTTTTCCAACTACTGTGCGGTCCGCTGCGCCGTATTCGTAAACGGTAATTGGATCAAACCCACCGATACCATAATAGATGCTAAATGTGATGGTAATCAGGCATATGATTATCACCAAAAGATAGGTTCGTTTTCTTTTCTTAACCTTCATTACGTATGTATATCTGCTAGTTCTTTGTATTGCATCTGGTGAAGTTGCGCGTAGTGTCCACCTTTTTCCAATAGCGTTTCATGTGTTCCTTCTTCCACAACTTCCCCCTTTTCAAGCACCATGATCTTATCGGCATTTTGAATGGTAGAAAGCCTGTGAGCGATGACGACAGACGTCCTTCCTTGCATCATTTTTTGTATAGCACGTTGTATGAGTAATTCCGTCTCAGTATCTACACTAGAGGTAGCTTCGTCCAGAACGATGATTTTTGGGTCATAAACCATGGCCCTGACAAATGAAATCAATTGACGCTGTCCTACAGATAGCGTAGCACCCCGCTCCATTACATCATAATCAAACCCTCCGGGTAATCGCTCTATAAATGACAGTGCCCCGACCATTTTGGCAGCCTCTTTTACCTTTTCAATAGGGATTTGGGAATTTCGCAATGTGATGTTATTGTAAATAGTATCAGAAAATAAAAAGACATCCTGCAAAACAACCGCAATGTGTTTGCGCAAATGAGTCAGTTCATATGACTGTATATCCGTCCCGTCCAGCGAGATGGTCCCTTTATTTATTTCATAAAAACTTCTATTGTCAATCTATTGAGTCGTTTTTAT
>JBCCXH010000001.1:0-58409 GCA_039192005.1 Bacteroidota bacterium | reverse complement strand
TGACTGAGTCAACTTGCTGGCTTCCCATTGATCTATCAAGTCAAACATCTCCTCTTCGGTCTTACGTGACATAGTTTTTGATAGCAAAGGTCAACCTGTAAAACCCATAAAATCAAGACGTATCAAGGCCGAAAGGATACGGTATTATGGTAGCTATGATTTGAATAAACTCTAACTCATCCTGATTCTTTGGATCTTTATAAGCCTCAACTGTATGTGACAAATCTTCGGCGAGGCTGGTACAAGTGTATGCAGTGTCTTCGCTCAATTTTGTTAGCCGATTTTCCAAAACACTTGCATCTGATTCGGGATTGACTTTGGTTGTAAGCTCAAGCAACTGTGCTAGTACTCCTGCATTAATAGTAAGAGTAGAATAACGTGTAAGAATGGACTGTGCGTATTCTATTTTATCTGTACTTTCAAACAGGCTTATATCAATCCTGCTTAATGCTTCAATCGGAATGGGTTCAGAAATCCAGTGATAGGAAGGTAATTCTTCCAGCTTTCCTTTTTCAAGCTCAAACATGTTGAATTTATATACTTGGGATGACGGGACCTCGCCAAGCTGCGAAATAATAATCCAATATTCATCAAACCTGTGATTTAGTACGGTTTGTTTAAAGCTCAAATAAGCACAAGAGCCAATAGATTCGAACAGAATATTTATCGCCAATTCCAATGCCTTAAACACATCAAGCAGGTTTATGCAATTAGCATGGATAATAGCGGTTTTTGGGTGTGCTTCTGTGTAGGCCGAAAAGTCAATAAGCTTTTGCGCTTCGTCTGTTTTCTTTTGGCAGGTTTTGTTTAGTCGCCTTATAAAATCACGTTCAATTTTTTCGAATGTTTTTGATCCTTCTTTTATCAATTTTTTGGGTAGTTGTTGCTTGGGACGAACGAAGTACTTCCAGCCATAGGTAAGAGCTATGATCGCTTGTTTTTCTTTGTTTTCCAGTTCACGAAGCATGTTTGGTTCGCTATACTTTTCGAAGTGTTTGGTAAAGGTTACCTGATAATCACTCAGGGCATTGAATGCATTTACGAGGTTTATCAACGAAAGCCGATGCAGTTGCTTTTGTTTTTTGATGGATATACCCGTTAGATCGAGTATTGTACGTAGACTTTGATTGTTAAAATTATTCAGTGATGAGAAATAGTTTTCATGTGCATCCTTATAATCGCGAAACTTATCAGTAAGCAGCGAAACGTCTGATTTATAGCTTTGACCTGAAGGGCGATTGTTTTCGCTGGAGTCTTCTGCTACTCTTCCTGTAGGGTCTGATATGGGTTTCGGAAAGAGTATTTTGTATTCTACTTGGTAGGTGTTATCGGTTATAGCATCGGTGGCAAATTGGATGATAGGAGTATTGCTTCGGTTCTTTTTGAAGTATTCCTCTAATGCCTTGATCATTTGCTGCAATTGATCTGAAAATGCGTTTCTTACTTTGAAGGTAAAGGCAATAAATTCTTCCCATGTTTCTGGACGCTTATCATAAACCAGCAGGTTAAGAATGAGTGAGTTGATCGAGGTTAGCCAATAAATAGGGTTGCTCTGTTTTTCGATTTGTGCGCTGGAATCATCGAAATCCGATTCGATGAAATTTGTTTTGTGTCCGTGTCCTTTTGCTCCATGACTATCGAGATAAGGAAGTGCATACCGAAGAATATCGATTATTTCCAGTTTTCGATGATGAGCAATGTTCTTGTCGGAATTAAAATCTTTGAAAAAATCGAGCAGAAAATGAGCTGTTATACTTGTTTCTGATCTTTCAAGGTAGGCTACGTTTAGTTTCGTGCCAATGATCTGTAAGAAGTTAGGTTCTAAATCTAAAGCAATTGTTTTACCTTCTTCTGATATTGTGTGTAAACCAAATAATACTCTTGAAATTGCACCAGGTGATCTTTGTTTAACGGCGGTTATAATGGCTTCCCGGTTCAGTTCAATTTTCTTATTAGGTGCTAATCGAGCTATCCAAAAAAACAATTCTCCAAAAGAACTCGCTTCCTGATCTGTATTGAGTTCAGAATCGGGAATGTCTATATTAACTAACCATTGTTGTGCCTGTTCGAAAATACGCTCTTTTGATATTTGTTGTTCTTCTAGTTTATTGATTACGATGCCCTTAGTATTTTGGAAGTTCTCGTTTTCCGGGAAAAAAGGCTTATCATTCAACGTTCCGGTAAAGTCGAGGTGAGTGCGAACATGAATTAAAAACGGATCCTGATCGTATAGTTCATTCCACAGTATCAGATGTTCTTCGATCAATGATTTGACGCCTATCCAAATAAGAGCGTTTAGCACATTAACACACCCTGTGTATGTACTGTGCTTGATTGTGGGTAGGGTTTTGATGATTCGTTCACGGGTATTTGGGTGATACCGAAAAACGGAAACAAGAAAAATATAAAGGTCTTGTTCAGCAACTAAGCTGGTACATCGCTCTGCTGTTGCGGCTAATTCCTCTTTGTCTAAATGAAGCAGTTCGGATATGATCCCTGATCGGATGGGATGCAAACCAGTTAAGGTTGTTTCTACATCAGAATATCGCAAAAGGTATTCTCGCTCCAATGTTTTAACAATCAGCCTTAATTCCTTTACGATACCAGATGCCGTAATTTTTGATACTTGAATACCGGCTCCCATTGTATCGGCAAATCCTACGATCTTAAGTAAGGGGATTAACTGGGGTTGCTCTTCTTCGATTCGGTCTAACTGTGATTGAATGCGTTCGCGTAGGGTTTCACCTTGCGTGGTTAAGTAAGTGAACTCTAATAGCGGTCCTTGCCCTCCAAATTTTATCCAGGCTTCCTCGAATCCGGTGTGGTGTTTATCCTCGACACGCTGTGTTAATCCTTGGTATATGTTCTCTGCTTCTGTTTTGTGTAGTTCCAGCGCAATGTCTTCAAACTGAAAATGCACTCCTTTGTTTGGGGTCTTATTCCAGTCTTCTTCTCGAATGGTGATAAGAAACCTAAAGGCATTAGAGCCAACAAAATCTTTTAGCAATTCGATCCAATTGGCATTGCCGGGTTTTACGTCAATGTAAATGAGTAGTGGGAAATTCAGAGAACTGGAAATCGCATGCAATGCGGCAATCTGTTCTGTGGTTTCTTTTAAGCTTAGAGGCATTACTTCGTAAGTTATGCCTCTGTAGTACTGCTTTATAAATCGGTATGCAAGAGTGCTTTTCCCCTGTCCTGATGCTCCGTGTATGATGGCAACATGCTTATGCTGAAATGTCTCGTAAATTTCATCCATTTTAGTTTCCCGAGACACATCGAGACCTGCCAAAATGTGCTTGTAGGTGGCTCCGACACCTTTATAAAATCCACTTTTGAGATCGGACATCGAAAGGGTGTCAATTTCAACATCCTGAACGGGTCGAATCGTTCGGTGTAAGTGCTGATGAAAATCTTCGCGTTCGGCTACAAACTTTCCAATGGAATTAAGTTGATTGACCAGGGATTCTTGCGAAATGGTTCCTCCTTTTTCTGCAATTGTCGCAATCCACTGATGCAAAAGGTCTATTCCCGTGTTGGGATTCAATGCCAATGCTCGTTCTTCAATCAGACGAATGATATCATCGGCATAGGTTTTTTCATCTACCGAAAGGAACGATGTGTTTTGCTTTAGCTGGGTTAGTTCCGGTGAATTGATTTTGAGTTCGGCAAGTCTGGCTGTAAACTCGTCCCCTGAAGTTGAAGAGGAAAAGAGGTCGCTCAGCCCTTTACTGACCTTACCAAAACAAACAACTCTTAATTGAGGCGATTCACCTGTCTCGTAAACTGTAGTTGCACGCTTAAGGCTTTTAGCTATATCAGCAAGGTATAGCGTGTCGTTGGTACTTTTTACCTGTATAAGTTGTTGCAGTCTGTTGTCCGAGTTGCGGACGTCCAAGTCTTCCAACCCTTCAGGTTCATAAATAAGTCCACTGCTTGGGTTTGAGAGTATTTCCCGAACTGTAAATAGGGTCTGCAAGCGAAACCCTCGCATTGCTCTTATTGCTCCTGTATTGCTATCAGTTAGGTTCTTACTCACAAATAAAAGGTACTTTATGTAAAAGCCGACTCAAAGACAAGTATGGTTTCAAGTTTATCCAAGTGCTCAACA
Organism: Bacteroidota bacterium; assembly: GCA_039192005.1. Classification (GTDB taxonomy): domain Bacteria; phylum Bacteroidota; class Bacteroidia; order Cytophagales; family Cyclobacteriaceae; genus Ekhidna. The sequence continues at coordinate 54,298 of JBCCXH010000001.1, read as the reverse complement.
AGCGATGACATCAACCCTGCGTAATTTACCCCATCTTAGGGCAAAAGAACTTTACCTTATTGCTTTGGCTATTGACGTAGACCCCTGTGAGGTGTTGAAGGAAGTTTATGCAGATGTAAAACTTGAAAAAGACTGAGATCCACTGATGATTTCACTAAAGCAAAAACATCCAACACTACCCCACCACCACTTTCTTTTCGATGCCGAGTTTCTTCATTTTGGCGAATAGCGTTTTGTTATTCATTTGAAGGATTTCCGCGGCTCCGCCGGCTCCACTGACTTTTCCTTTGGTTTTGCCCAGTACCTTAAGGATATACGCACGCTGCATCTCTTCAAAAGAAACCAGGGTGTCATCGGTCTTTTTTACCGACTTTCCAGAAGGCAGCCAGCTGCCCGGATACAATGTCGTGCCGTCTTCGATGATCACGGCCCGCTCGATTAGGTTTTCCAGTTCGCGGATGTTGCCGGGAAACGGGTAGTCCATCATCGCGTCGATTGTTTTTTTAGAGATGCGCTTGAAGCCCTTTCCAGCTTTTACCGAGTACTTTTCCAGGAAAAATTGCCCCAATGAAGGAATGTCTTCTTTACGCTCCCTTAGCGGAATGTTATGAATGGGGAAGACGTTGAGTCGGTAGTACAAGTCTTCGCGGAAACCTCCCTCCTCCACCATCTTTTCCAGGTTACGGTTGGTCGCTGCTACGATTCGCACGTCCACCTTTACCGTGTTGCCTCCCAGCACGTCAAACTCTCCCTCTTGCAGCACCCGAAGCAGCTTAGCTTGCATTTCAATGGGTACCTCGCCGATCTCATCCAGAAACAACGTCCCCTTGTCAGCCACCGAAAACTTGCCTTCCTTATCCGCGATCGCACCAGTAAACGATCCTTTCTTGTGTCCGAACAGCTCGCTTTCGAACAACTCCTTCGGAAGCGTCGCACAGTTGACTTTGACCAGCACATGGTCTTTCCGCTTGCTGTTTTGGTGGAGGGCATTGGCCAACAGTTCCTTTCCGGTCCCTGACTCTCCGGTGATGAGCACGGTTGTTTCCGTAGGTGCTACCTGCTCCACCTGCTTCAGCACTTTGGCGTATGCTTCACTTTTACAGATGATGTTTTCAAAGTTCCCTTGGTGGCGAACCTCCTCTTGCAGGTACTCGTTCTCTTTTTCCAGTTGATTTTTCAGCGACTCAATCTCGATGAATGCCTGCTGAAGGTCGGCCTCCTGCCGCTTTCTCTCGGAGATGTCCCGGAGAATCGCGCAGTTGAGGTCCTGCCCCCGGTAGCGGATCAGGTTGACAGAGATGTCCACGGGAAACTGGCTCCCGTCTTTACGTGTCGCCTTCCACTCCATTCGAAAGTGTTTCCGCGCTTTGATGTCCTTAAAGTGCTCCCTCCACCATTTTTCGTCGATGTCTTCATCCAGGTGATAAATGGTCGTCTGCCCAAATTCCTCTTCCGAAAACCCCAGCTGTTCGATGGCAGAATCGCTAAAGTCTACCAAATTCCCTTCCTCTGACCAGATGAAGACGATGTCATCCGATTGGTTGATGACTTCTTTGTACAACCGTAGGGAGAGCATGTTTTCCTGCGACTCGCTCACGTCCTGATACACCCCGATGAGTTTGTTGATCTTGTCCTGAATCAAAATAGGTTGACCGGCGCATCGTATCCATTTATGGGTTCCTCTGGCATCCGTCACTTCCAGCACCTCGTCAAAAGGAACGGCTTGTACCAACGCACTAGAGATTAATTTCTGAAACTGGTCCGGGTCCTTAAAAAACCGGATGAGATTGACCGGACGGATATCTTCCGCATCCTTGACGCCAAAAATCTCGAAAAGCTGGTCCGTCGCGATAATGGATTGGTCCTGAACATTGAGTTTCCAGCCGCCCACACACACGAGTTCTTCTGCTTTATTCAAGACGCGACGGTAAAAAGAAGACTTGGTGATTTCATTAACAACGGCACAGATTAATTTTTTTCTGTTATTTGAGAAAAATTGGGCAAAAACTTCTACGTCATAAAGAAACCCGCCTTTTCGCTTGTGAATGGTTTTGAAATTGACGGTTCCGCCTTCTTCTACTTCCTTCCAGTGGTTGGTCCATTCCTGCTGCGTCGTCCTTGGGTTGATGTCATAGATGGTTAAGCCATCAACCTCATTTTTAGTATAGCCAAGCTGTTTTCTGAGTGATTTATTCAGATATTCGATTTCCCCATCCGCGTTGATCCACATGATCTCGTAAGGCAGGTTGTCCAGTTGCCACTCCTTGGCATGCTGTAAAAGCGTCGCATCGGTCATGCTCGAAGTTGTAAAAAAACGAGGTCATTTTTCTGAAATATGAGAAAAATCTCATCTATGAGAAAAGATCAATTCGAAAATTTTACATAAATCTTTGATAATCAGGTGTTTATTTTTTGGCACGTGCTTGGGGTATTAGATACGCAAATACGAAGAATCATGAAACGAAAAGAGTTCTTATTGAAGTCAGCCTTAGGAGCACTCGGAATTGGGATGAGTACCAAAGCCGTATCGAATGAGAAACCTTCGGATGAGCTTATTAAAAATCAAGTAGGATTTAATCATATAAAAAACATGGAAACAAAGACAGCGACAACCGTACTGCACAAAGCAGACACCAGAGGACAAGCCAACCATGGTTGGTTAAACTCATACCACTCCTTCAGTTTTGCCAATTACTACAATCCTGAGCGTGTGAATTTCGGCGTACTCAGAGTACTTAATGACGATACCGTATCCGGCGGGAAAGGATTTGGTACCCACCCACATGATAACATGGAGATCATTTCCATCCCATTAAGCGGTGACCTGGAGCACAAAGACAGCATGGGCACGACAGCAGTGATCAAAGAGGGAGAGATCCAGGTGATGAGCGCAGGTACGGGGGTATATCACAGTGAATATAACAAGAATAAAGACAAGGAAGTCAAATTCTTACAGATCTGGGTATTTCCCAATGAAAAGAACGTGACCCCTCGCTACGATCAAATTCAGATTGGGGACTTGTTGAAAGCCAACACTTTCTCACAGATTTTATCCCCTAATGAAGACGATCAGGGCGTATGGATTCATCAGGATGCGTGGTTTCACCTCGGGCAGTTTGATCAGGAGACCACTACGGGGTATGAGCTAAAAAAAGCAGGAAACGGAGTCTATGCTTTTGTGTTGGAAGGGGAGGCTGAGATCGAAGGCCAGCCGTTGGGAAAAAGAGATGGCTTTGGCATCTGGGATACGGATCACTTTGCTGTGAAAGCTCAGCCCGGCGCAAAAATCCTTCTCATGGAGGTTCCCATGGGGCTAACGAGGTAATACCGGAGCATACACAACTAAAAGCTAAAAACCATGAAAAGCCAGCCTGATCAAGTGGTCAGCGTTGGCTGGACATGAGTTCGAATTTCAAATCAACTTATTAAGCACTCAAAACAAGTAAAACAGATGAAAAAGCAGATTTTAACCCTTGCGATGATGATGATCTTTTCCTTCTCATTCGCACAATGGAAACAGTACAACCCCAACCCCAATAACGATCCGGCAAATGCCTCAAAAGAGTTACTGAACCCTACGAATCATGCACTTTTATTGATAGATCACCAAAGCCAAATGGCCTTTGCAGTAGAGTCTCAACCCATTGAAGAGTTGAGAAATAACCTGGGGCTTTTGTCAGCTTCAGCCAAGTTGTACGAGGTACCTACTGTAGTTACAACGGTTGCTGAAAAATCATTTAGTGGACCCGTCTTTCCCGAGATCAGAGAATATTTTGGAGAAAACTACATCGACCGGTCCACGATGAATTCCTGGGAGGATAAACGAGTGGTAAAAGCCATCAATGACCTGGATAAACCAAAATTGGTGATTGCCGGTCTTTGGACAGAGGTATGTACGCTTGCTGCAGCGCTATCCGCTTTGGAGGATGGGTACGATGTCTACGTGGTAGTAGATGCTAGCGGAGGCACTTCTCAGGAGGCTCACGACATGGCTATCACCCGCATGATTCAGGCAGGAGTAAAGCCGGTCACCTCGCTCCAATACCTATTGGAAATACATAGAGACTGGGCAAGGGATGCAACTTATAATGAAATAGTAAAAATCTCCAAAAAATACGGTGGGGCTTACGGTCTGGGCATTGACTACATCAAGACGATGAGCAAGTGGTTGACCGGAGAGGAAGCCAGTGAAGCCAAGTCAGGCAAGTAAACTTCTAATGGATACAGGGTGGCGATAGTCCCACCCGTTTTTCTAACCTAAAAATCAAAAAAATGACGAAAGATTTTGACCTGAAACGACGAGATTTCCTCAAGGGTTCATTGGCGGTTGGTGCAACTGGTATGGCCCTATCATCGCCCATTGGGAGTTTATTTGCGCAACAGACCGGCTATGCAGATATGGTTGTGCGCAATGCAAAGGTGTCTACCATAGACCCTAACCTACCGTCTGCAGAAGCCTTTGCGATCAAGGATGGGTTGTACTATCGTGTGGGTTCCAATAGTGCAGTTGCCGATTTGATTGGTTCGAATACCCGGGTGATCGATGCCAAAGGACATCGGGTGATCCCTGGCCTGCATGACTCACACACACATGGTATCCGTGAAGGCCTCCATTACGCGATGGAGCTTCGGTGGGATTGGGTCGACTCAGTGGAAGAAGCACTCGCCATGCTGGCGGAGGAAGTGAAGCATACACCGAAAGGGCAGTGGATAAGAATTGTAGGCGGTTTCTCCTGGGAGCAGTTCCGTGAAAAGCGGATGCCTACCATGGAAGAAATTAATAAAATCGCTCCCAATCATCCCGTGTACATTTTTTACCTCTATGCCTACGGTATGCTCAACAAAAAGGCCGTGGAGGTACTTAATTATGACAATGAGCCTATTGACCTTTACCACAAAGGGCGGATAGAAAAAGACAAGAGAGGAAGGGCGACGGGCATTATCACGTCCGCTCCGTCAGGTCTCATCATGTACAAGACGCTGACTAAGCTACCCAAAAAGTCAAAAGAGCAACAGGTACTTGGTACCCAGCACTTTATGAATGAGATGAACGTGCTTGGGCTAACCTCGATCTCTGATGCTGGTGGCGGCGGGATGCAATACCCTGACGCGTACGATGTGATCTATGACGTGAATAAAAAAGGACTATCCACCGTGAGGGTAGGAATTCATACGTTCCCGCAAGTAGGAGGGCGTGAGTACGAGGACTACAAGCGATGGATCGGTATGGTCAAGCCCGGTGACGGAGATGACATGCTTCGGTTTATTGGTGGCGGTGAAAACATCTGCTGGGCCGCTTATGATTATGAGATCTTTGCTCAGGAGCGTCCGAGTCTGGATTCAGATGTTCGGGAGAAGGCCCTACCCATTTACAAGCTCCTCGCAGAGAATAACTGGCCCTGGCGTCAGCACATCACCTACAATGAGTCGGCGGAGATCCTGCTGAACATGTACGAAGAGGTGGCCAAAGCCGGAGACGGCAAGCTGCCCGAAGGGACGATCATTGATCACGGAGAAACCTTTTCCGATAAAACCCTGGATCGTATTGCCGAGTTGGGAATGGGCATCGCCGTTCAGAACAGGATCGCCTATCAGGCGGAAGACTTCGTCGCGCGTTATGGTGCAGCCAAACTGGCACAAACACCTCCGGTGAGGAAGATGCTGAAGATGGGCATACCTGTGGGAGGAGGAACAGACGCTACCCGTGTCAGCTCTTACAATCCCTGGTACTCCATCTACTGGCTGGCTACCGGAAAGTCCAGAGGAGGTAGACAAATGTATGGCGATGACAACATTCTTACACGAGATGAGGCGCTACAACTATGGACCACAGGTTCGGCATGGTTTACGGGGGATGCTGGCAAAAAAGGGGCGATTCAAAAAGGACAATTGGCTGATTTTTCGATCTTAAATCAGGATTTCATGACCATACCTGATGTCCTCATTCCCCGGACACATGCGAAGCTTACCGCTGTAGGTGGAAAGGTCGTTCATGCGTACGATGCCTTCGAAAAATTTGCTCCTAAAGCACTCCCTGATGTTTCACCAGACTGGTCGCCATTATACCGGGCAGGTGATTTCAGGAAGTTGTACATGGGCTGAAACGGTCAAAGCAGAAGTAGAAAACAATAGGATTTGGATAAAAAGATTGGGCGGTTTTGGATCGGAAAACTCCATAAATCGCTTAATCGATCCAATCCTAAAAATCGGAATAAATCAAATCAATAACAATGGAAACAGCAGTAGCAACAAAGACATGGGAGATGGATCCCATGCATTCGGAAATTCACTTTAAAGTGAAACACATGATGGTATCGACAGTGACAGGTGCCTTTGACGAGTTCAGTGGAAAAGTAGCGGCAAAAGGCGAAGGTTTTGAAAATGCAGACGTGTCATTTTCTGCCAAAACGGCGAGCATCAACACCAGAAATGCAGATCGGGATGCTCACCTTAAGTCAGATGATTTTTTCAATGCAGAGCAGTATCCTGAGCTTTCCTTTTCTTCGAAGTCTTTTACAAAAAAGAACGAGGAAGAATACGAGTTAGTGGGTGACTTGACCATTCGGGACGTAACCAAAGAAGTGACGCTAAGAGTCCTTCACGAAGGAACGGCAGTAGACCCCTATGGTCAGAACAAAGCAGGCTTTGAGATCACGGGTAAGATCAACCGAAAAGACTTCGAGCTAAAGTGGAGTGCCGTTACCGAAGCGGGGAGCATTGTAGTCAGTGAGGAGGTAAGACTAGCACTGAATGTTCAATTGATTGAGAAATAATTGATATGAAGCAACTAATCATGCAGGTGCTATCGGCAACACTACCAGATCAAAAGCGTTTGAGCGCCATTATCCTTGGTTTTCGGGTGCTGATAGCATTTGCAATGATTCGAACCCACGGCTGGAAGAAAGTGGTGGACTTCGAAGGTACGGTCCAGCACATTCCTGATCCCTTTGGGATGGGAGGATTAGCGAGTACGTACATTTCTATCATTGTAAACGTAGGGTTGGCCGGATTGGTAGCCATTGGGTTGTTTACCAGAGCATCTGCCATTGGGATATTGTCCCTTACACTCAGTGGATTCTTTTTGGTCCATTTCAATGATCCCTGGCCCGTGAAGGACGTGCCGCTGATGTACTCTTTGGCCTATACACTTATCCTGTTAGTGGGGCCCGGGCAGTACTCGATTGATCATCTTATTTCAAAAAAACTAAACGCATGAAGACGTTCATTTTTATGCTTCTGGCGGTAGTTGCCGGGGCGATACTTCCTATCCAAGCAGCGCTCAATGGAAAGATGGGGAAAGCAGTTGGGGACCCTGTCTATGCAGCATTCATCTCTTTTGTGGTAGGCTCCATCGGACTAGTTATTTACCTGCTAGCTACCCGTACAGATCTGAGTACACTGGCCGAGGCTCGGACCGTACATGCCTCTGTATGGAGTGCTGGGATACTCGGCGCTTTTTACGTAGCCTGTGTGATCATTCTGGCACCCAAACTGGGGGTGGCACTGACCTTCGGGTTAATTGTGACCGGACAGCTGGGCATTTCCTTGATCATTGATAACTATGGATTGCTGGGTATTCCCGTGCAGACGATCAGTTGGCAAAAAATAGCTGGGATGCTACTCATCATTGGTGGAGTGGTGCTGATCAGGAAATTTTAGGGTCCACTTCTTCAATCGATCCATTAAGAACATCAACAAAACCTTTACATCATGAACGAAACAAAAGACACCAGAAGGCAATTCCTCAAGAAGTCCGGCCTTTCAACACTCGGCTTGACAGGGTTGGCGATTTTGCCACCATCCTGCGCGGAACCAGCATCAACTGAAAAAAATAAGGTAACCGTTTCCGATCTCAACCCCGGTGGAGGTATCGTGACTCGCAAGAACATTGCTGATATTCCGGTAGATGATCCTGAGATTAAGTTATTTAAAGACGCCATCGCCATTTTAAAGAAACGATCGGAGGTATCTCCACTAGACCCGATGGGGTGGCAGGCGCACTGCATGCTTCATGCGACGTTTTGTGCGACTAGCATCTACGCCAATCAGGTTCACTACAACTGGTACGTATGGCCCTGGCACCGGCTCTATCTGTGGTCTATGGAGCAAAAGTTGCAAAAAGCTGTAAATGAGCCTAAGCTGGCACTCCACTACTGGGACTGGACCAAGAAAAATACCATCCCCGCACATTATTGGGGAGACGAGTCCAACCCATTGTTTAACATAACTCGCCTTGTATCTGCTACGGATGAGATACCGAAAGACTTCATCAATGTAGGTGCGGGATTCAGAGCTAAACATTACAAAACTTTTGGTGGGTACCCGGCCATTAAGAAGCGTGGAGAAGCACAACTGGACGGTTTGGCGGAGCAGTCGTTTCACAACAACATCCACAACTGGATCGGCGGGCAGATGGCGACGTTTACGGAGTCGGGGTTTGATCCTATTTTCTATGCACATCATGGCAATTGTGATCGAATATGGGACGCATGGAGAAACTACCACCCGGAAAACACCTTGCCTGATGAGGAAGAATGGCTGGAAAAAAGGCTGTTTGCTACGGACGGAAACGGACGACCGGTTGATTTTAAGATCAATGAACTGCTGGACTCAGAGCAGCTCGGTTACCGATTTGCAGATCTGGATCTGAACCCTAACTTCTGCAACCCATATGTAGCGGCAGATTTACCTAAAAGGGAAAAAGGAAGCCGTGACTGCATTGCACCTCTAAATGTAAAAGCTTCCGATACCGATGCGATCTACAAGGAACTGATCAATAAGGATCGAACACACGTTATCCTGCATTTTGAACGTGCACAGCTTCCTTACCAGCCCTATTGCGCGAGGGTATTCTTCGAATACCACAAAGAAGGAAGCCATCAAAGTACGTATTCGGGGACCTTTACCATCCTGCCCATCCTTGACTTGGATTCGGTTTTGTTACAACACGGGGTACACCTGCAAATAGAGATTGAGAAGGAGATTGCAGATGCGATTCAATCCGGGAATGACGTACAAGTGGTGTTTCAACCCGTGCCACTTCCCAACAGAAACATCCCGGATGAAATTCTTAAACTGGAAGGCATCACCTTAAAGCTAAGCGTATGAAAACGTTTAGTTTGTTACTTGTATTCACGCTTTCTCTTGTAGCATGTGACCAACGCATGGACACGTCACTCCCTATTTTGGGAGAGCCGTCCATCGATGACAACGGGGATCTGGTACACTACAAGGCGCCTTCTTTTTCGTTTACAGATCAGTTGAACCAGCACGTTTCCAACGAAGATTACGATGGGAAAGTCCATGTCGTTGATTTTTTCTTCAGTACCTGTCCTACCATCTGTCCGGTGATGACCGGACACCTCAGGCTGGTACAAGATCACTTTGAGAAAGAAGACAGGCTGGGCATTATCTCTTATTCCATCGACCCGAAACACGATACACCCGAGCAGCTTGCCGCGTACGCAGATCGCTATGGAGTAGATGGTTCCAAATGGGCTTTATTGACCGGTTACGAGACAGACGTGTTCGAATTGGCCAAAGACTACAAAGTCCGGGCTTTTGATGATAGCATGGGTGGTCAGTCCAACATCCTTCATGATGGGACCTTTGTGTTGATAGATGATCAAAGAAGAATTCGAGGCTACTACAATGGGTTGGAAAAGACAGACGTATCAAGGCTGATAGGAGATATTGAGCAGCTACTGAAAACGATGTAAGATGCTTGACAAGTCATCAAAAATCGAAACCGGATGAAACGTATACATAAACGCTATCTTACTTTTTTCATTTACCTGCTACCAACACTCGTGGTCTTTGCACAAGAGGACGAACGACCTTCCTATGAGTTTAGCTTGCTGCGGCAAGACGACAACGTAGAGGAATGGGGCGAAGCAGAAAAAAAAAGTAGGTATGATGGGTTCAAGTGGATCAAGTTAGGACCCGATCAGGTGCTATCGTTCGGAGGCAGCTACCGGGGGCAATATGAACGCTTCAGCAACGAAGAATTCTCCTTTTCTCCCAATCGCGAGAATGGATGGTACCTGCAACGAATTTTACTTCATAGTGACCTAAGGTTTGGCAGTAAGTTTCGGGTTTTCGGAGAGTTGGGCTCAAGTTTGATTGAAGGCAAAGAGGATCTGGCTCCGGTCGATCGGGACCGATTATACATGAATCAGCTATTTGCGGAGTTTAAGGTGGAAAACTTAACGATTACTGCCGGACGGGAAAACCTAAAACTAGGTAGCAGAAGGCTACTGGATCCAAGAGAAGGCCCGAACGTGAGAAGGGCATTTGATCACCTCTCCGCGGAATGGGTGAATGGTGAACGAAATTTTCTCTTATTTGGCGGAAGCCCGGTCGTTCCTCGTGAAGGTGTCTTTGACAATTTAGGATTTCAAAACAAGGAATGGCTGTGGGGAGCCTACGTTGGTAAACTTCTGACAGGAGACGTTCACCTAGACGCTTATTACCTGGGGTCAAACTATAGCGAATCAACGTATGGGTTGGGTACAGGAGACGAGCGAAGGCATAGCATCGGGGTAAGGACATGGAAGAGCACCCGAGAGTGGAGGTACGATAACGAGGCGGTGTTTCAATTCGGTTCCTTTGGCGAACGGGACATTTTGGCATGGACCATTTCCTTCAACATCAAAAACCAACTCAACGAAAAACATCAACTAGGTGTCAAGACAGAGTTGATCAGTGGCTCTACTTCGGAAAACAGGTTGGGGACATTTAACCCGCTGTATCCTAGGGGCGCGTATTTTGGGAGGGTGGCTCGCTTTGGTCCGGCCAACCTCATCGATGTACACCCTTACTGGACCTTTCGAACAGGAAAGTTTACGATGGAGCTTGATTATGACGTGTTTTGGAGGTTTTCCAAAGACGATGTGATCTACGGCCCTCCGATGAACATTGTGCTGGAGGGCACATCCGATCAACGTTTCATCGCCCAACAAATAGGAGGTATTTTCAACTATGAGTTTAGTCCCTTTGCCGTGGTAGAGGTAGAAACCAATTTCATCTTTCCGGGAAGTTATATTGAAACCATCAGGCCCGGGTCCAGGACGTTGCTGCACATGGTGATTACTGCTGAAGTTAGGTTCTGATAAAACGAATGAATAAAATTTATTAACTCAATGAAAAAGATTTTAGTAATAGGAAAGAATAAGGAAATTGCCAATGTGATCATCAGGCTTTTGGATGCACACGAAGGATACACCGGTTTAGCAAGTACTTCCATTCAAGAAATGCACACCAGCCTGATGAAAGATCAGTACGACTTATTGTTGATAGGCGCAGGTTTTGATAAGAAAGACGAAGAAGAAATCAGGAGAAAAGCGATAGAAATTCAACCTGCAATCAAGGTATTTGAACATTATGGAGGAGGAAGTGGGTTGTTACTAAGTGAGTTAAAAGCGGCCTTCGGTGACGAATGAGTGGACGTTTTTTCTATCGGGATGTTTTTTGCTTTCAGTTGGGCGTATCAATCATTCAATAATAATTTGTTGAAGTAACCTCACCTAGTTGGTTATCTTCACTAAGAGAATTATCCTTGATTCAAATACCAGAATAGATGACGTTGAAGAAAATATTAATTGTGTTCGCTCACCCCAGATATGAGCAATCCCGTACCAATCGAGCCCTGATAGAGGGAGTAAAACGCATGGACGGAGTCACAGTACAAGACCTTTACGAATGGTATCCCAATTTTAACATTGACATATTCATTGAAAAAGACTTATTGAAGCATCATGACCTCATTGTCTGGCATCACCCGCTTTACTGGTACAGCTGCCCTCCACTTTTAAAGCAATGGATTGATATGGTATTGGAGTTTGGGTGGGCGTACGGACCCGAAGGAAATGCCCTGGAAGGAAAGCAGGTATTTAATGTACTTACTGCCGGTGGCACCAAAGAAGTGTATTGCGAAAAGGGAAGAAATCATTACACCATCAGGGAGTTTCTACGCCCCTTTGAACAAACCGCCAGGTTGTGTAGCATGGAATACCTACCTCCTTTCGCGGTGATGGGCACACATCGTCTGAGCGAAGAACAACTTGCTACTTATGTGCGACAGTATCAGGAACTGCTAAGGTCGTTGCAAAAAAATGAGTTAGAAATCCCGGATACGGATAACTGTCAGTTTATAAATGATTTGCCGGCACTTCAAAACCTACAGGAGAAATGACCGGAACCTTTCTATTTCAAGCCGTTATTTATTTAAGCGCAGCCGTCGTTTGTGTGCCGATCGCCAAGCGATTTGGGCTGAGTTCTGTATTGGGTTACTTATTTGCAGGCATCATTATTGGCCCCTACCTTCTAAAGTTTATTGGAGAAGAAGGAGAAGACATCCTTCACTTTGCGGAGTTCGGTGTAGTCATGATGCTCTTTCTTATCGGCCTGGAAATAGAACCGAAGGCGTTTTGGAAGATGAAAAAGACCATTTTGGGTATGGGGGGATCGCAAGTAGTGCTGACCACACTTTTATCCTTCGGGTTGCTGTCGGTGATGGGTTATTCATGGCAATCCGGCCTGAGTATTGCCATGGCACTATCGCTCTCCTCGACGGCTATCGTATTGCAAACACTGAAGGAAAAAAACCTGATGGACACGGTATATGGAGCCTCATCCTTCTCTATTTTGCTTTTTCAGGACATTATCGTGATTCCGATGCTGGCCGTTATCCCACTGTTCAGTACGGCAGCGGCATCTGTAAGTGGTGGACACGAAGGAGGTCATCCATCCTTTTTGGACAATTTACCGGTAGGTTTACGAACCGTTTTCGTCCTGCTATCCGTTGTTTGTGTGGTACTCGCAGGTCGGTACCTGTTTGTGCCACTACTCCGTGTCGTAGCCCTGACCCGATTGCGGGAGCTTTTCTCCGCGTCTGCATTACTGATTGTTATCGCCATCGCCTATTTGATGGAACTGGTAGGACTAAGCCCGGCGTTGGGAGCCTTTTTAGGTGGGGTGGTACTGGCCACGAGTGAGTTCAAACATGAGCTGGAAAGCAACCTGGAGCCATTCAAGGGGTTGTTGCTTGGTTTATTCTTTATTGCGGTAGGGGCTTCTATCAATTTTGGAATGATCCTCGATAATCCAGTTGAAATTACATTACTTGTTGTTGGGGTGATCACCCTAAAAGGGGTGGTATTATACATTGTAGCCTCCATTTTTCGAATCAAGATGGATCAGAAACTCCTGATTGTGGTGGGGCTCTCACAAGTAGGAGAGTTTGCCTTCGTGTTGCTTTCATTTGCTAATCAACTAGGGATTTTTTCGAAAGAGCGGCTGGACTTATTTCTCGTTATTACGGCGATATCCATGACCTTAACTCCTTTACTGGCGATATTCAACGAGCACGTGATTTTACCGAAGATCGGCACGAAGGAATCCGAAGAAAAGCCACCGATGGATACCATAGAGAAGAAAAACAAGGTCATTCTGGTCGGTTTTGGTCACTTTGGAAGTACGATTGGACGTTTTTTGCGCGCCAATGGCGTAGAATCCACCATTTTGGACCATGATTCCTCCCGGGTAGATTTACTAAGGAAGATGGGTTTTGAGGTATACTATGGAGACGCCATGCGGGAAGATTTGTTAGAATCTGCGGGTGCTGGTGACGCAAAAATCCTTATTTCCGCTATTGACGATCCTGATGCTACCCTACGTATGGTGGAGGTATTGCAACACAATTACCCGGATCTTACCTTATTGGTTAGGGCAAAGAGCAGGGTAGATGCCTATCAGCTTTTAAATGCCGGGGTGACACATATTTACCGGGAGACGCTGGACACGTCCGTCCGGGTGGCAGAAGATGCCCTGCACTTTTTGGGGCATCGAAAATATACGACCCTTCGTCAGGCACAAAACTTTAAAAAGTATGACGAAGACAGCCTCCGTAGGTTGGCAGACAAAGTACTTAACAGTGATGAATACATTTTTAAAGCCAGAGAAGAAATTGCGCAGCAGGAGGCTTTGCTGAAAGAGGACCTGGAGCGAGGGCAACTGTCTGATGAAGATACCTCCTGGGACAGTGAGTCGATGCGGAACCGGATCAATGCCGGGAAATCCGCAGGTAGCTAAACAATGTCCGGTCACGAAACTTTGCAGGTGCAAATCACTACCCAACTAAAAAATGAAATAACAAATTTGAATGCGATCAATTATGAAAAAACAACTAATAACCGAACTCATTAACCGAACAAAAAATGAGATCACACTCATTGAAGAAAATGAGAAAGAAGATGTTAAATCTGTAACCGAAGAGCAGGTAAATGAAAACATCTATGAAAATACGCGAGAAGAGGAGATCGGTATCATCGCGCAAAGTAACCTGGCGATAGATGACCTTAAAAAGCGACTGGACCATTTGGAAAACATTTCAGTAGCCATCACTCACGATCACGTTGCACTGGGAGCATTGGTGACGTTAAATACAGGAACGGTGTTGGTTTCAACAGCCTTTCCTAAGACCAAGGTAAACGATTTGGAGGTTACAGGGATCTCTACCGATTCGCCACTTTATCAGAAAATGGAAGGGCTGAAGCAAGGAGCAGAGTTTCATTTAACCGGACATAACACAGAATTTATTATAGAAGCCATACAGTAGTAGGGACATGGAGATAACGAAAGAAGAAGCCGACTCAAAAGGTCGTTTGGTTGCAAAAGATGGGGAGAAAGAGATGGGTGAAATGACGTATTCACTTGCGAATGAAAACCAGTTGTTGATTGTGGATCATACAGGAATAAACGATGCATACAGAGAACAGGGTGTTGGAAAGGCATTGTTTGAAGAACTGGTTGCGATGACCAGAAAAGACGGCCGTAAGGTGATGCCTTTGTGTCCCTTTACCCGGGCCATGTTTGAAAAAAATAAGGACAAATGGGACGTACTGAGGCACAATTCACTTTAAAACAACGAAGACAATGAAACAATTTCCTGAATTGCCCTTAGAAAAGTGGGAAGAAACGAAAATCACCTTGCACCTGTGGTTGCAAATTGTTGGTAAGATTAAGTTAGACCTCATGCCCAAGAGAAACCACTGGTGGAACATTACCTTCAGGTTATACGCAAAAGGACTCACGAGCGGCCCCATCCCTCATGAGAAGGGGTCTTTTCAAATCGACTTTAATTTCCTGTCACACCAGCTTGAAATACATGGAAGCTGGGGAGAAGACCGATCTTTTGAACTTCAGGACGGTCTAAGTGTTTCCCAGTTTCATGAGAAGGTCTTTGGGTTATTGAAGGAGTTAGGGATTGCGGTGAAGATACTTCCAATTCCTTACGATCACCCATGTAAAGAGCCATTCGGTACCTGTGAAACACACCATAGCTACGATGCCGAATACGTCAGCCGCTTTTGGCAGGTACTAATTCAGGTGGACAATGTCTTTAATGAGTTTGCAGGAAAGTATTATGGAAAAGTCAGCCCTTCACAACTGTACTGGCATCATATGGACCTGGCAGTGACCCGGTTTTCCGGTAAAAAGGGACCCGATCTTCCTGATTCTTCTACCGTTGCAGATAAAGAAGCCTATTCACATGAAGTGATCAGTGCCGGGTTTTGGGCTGGAGACGAGCAGGTGCGAGGCGGAGCCTTTTACGCTTATACCTACCCATCGCCGGACGGTGTGGATGCCGAACCGCTACACCCAGAAAGTGCCAGTTGGGTCGATAGCAATGGCTCACCCATGGCCATTTTGATGTACGATGACCTGCTTAAAGAAGAAAATCCAAGGGAGGCTTTGCTGGATTTTCTGCAATCCTCTTACGACGCCGGGGCCAAGCGTGCAGGATGGTCTGGAGAATTAACACCAAATAAATAAGGCGGATCTCGGTATAAAAAGGGGGACAATTTTGGCCAGAATGAAAAAGTGAAATCAGT
This sequence comes from Bacteroidota bacterium, assembly GCA_039192005.1. Classification (GTDB taxonomy): domain Bacteria; phylum Bacteroidota; class Bacteroidia; order Cytophagales; family Cyclobacteriaceae; genus Ekhidna. The sequence goes on along the minus strand of JBCCXH010000001.1, from coordinate 38,405 downwards.
TCAATCCAGGTAAGCTGATTTCACCTTTCTCTTCAAATAAGGACAGTCGATTTTTCTCAATTCACCCAAAATGATTCGGTACTTTGCATAGGGGTTTTCCTCAATTTTACTATCAAGATCTACCAAAAATTGATCAAACTCTGAGATGTCGTTCATAGGATTAGTTATCATAAATTATTCCAAATACTTCATTTATGCTTAAGGCTTCAGTAATCATTTCTACCAGTATGGCGGTATCTTTTCGAGTTAAAGAAATTCCTATTTCAGCCCGGTTATTTTTAATCAATACGTGAGGCTTTCCCAAAAACGAATACTGATAATCAACGTCTTTCAGGTTCATAAGTAAGGATTTGAACTCTTTGAATTCACGGCTGTTGAAAGCCATGCAACAATTATTATATAGTAGTGTGTACTTTTTACAATGCTTACACCAGCTGATCTGAGAATTTCTGGATTCACTAAGATTAATAAGGTTACACGTATTGCACATAGTTTTACAGTGTTGGTTTTGAGAGTTGATTGGAACTTATATACCCTATTAATTGCATTCGTAGCAAGAGACTTGAGATGTGGTAGACATTCGTAGCTAAATCAAAAGACTTCGCATGTTTGTTTAACAAGATGCTGCAGAATGGTGGACTAATGGTCATTTCGGCTCAATCACTAAATATCTTATTGAGAATAGTTCTAAATAAGACAAATATGACGGTTTATTGATAGGCTGTCAATCGCTACTAGTGGTCATTTATACACTAGCTAGAGCTAGTGAATTTATCCCTAGTAGTAGTAAGGTGCACCTGCGGATAAGCTACTTTTATTACAATCAATTTCGCTCGGAGACCACGACGCGTCATCTCTGAGTACGGGTGATTATAGAAGAACGTTTGAAACTTACAAATGAAATTATTACTACTTGGAGCGACCGGACGAACGGGAAAACGAATGCTAAAAGAAGCCCTAAATCAGGGCTACGAAATAAATGCGTTAGTCCGGGATCCGGGAAAAATTGATAGTAGCCTGAACGGTGTGAGAATTTTCAAAGGCTCACCTGAACGGATTGATGATCTGGCGCAGGCAATAAAAGGTTGCGATGGGATACTAAGTACGTTGAACATTTCCCGGATCTCAGACTTCCCGTGGTCAAAATTGAGAACGCCGCCCACGCTATTATCAGACGTGATGAAAAATGTAATTTCTCTGACAGAGAAGAACGGACCGAGCAGAATCATCGTATGTTCAGCCTGGGGCGTTGCTGAAACGGAAGCGGATATTCCCAATTGGTTTAGGTGGCTGATAAAAAACAGTAACATTGGAGTTGCTTACAAAGACCACGAAAGACAAGAAAACGAGTTGAAAAAGTCAAAATTAAGCTGGACGATTGTAAGGCCAAGTGGACTAACAAACTTTAGAAGGGAAAAGGAAATAATCGTCAGTTATGATAACAAGCCAAAACCAAAATTGACACTTGGCCGAAAAAATTTGGCGAAGTTCATGGTCGATGCGCTGAAGAGAGAGGACCTAATTGGAAGGACTCCCGTCGTTTCAGAATAGATGATGGCAGGGGATACTGTTGAAAGAAGGTCAAAAAACCATCAAATCCTTTTCCATCCATCCGATTTCTACCTGAGTTTCCGACGGTTTTTGTGGGGATGCTACATAAAACGTATCGTTGCCTATTGCGATTTCAATCTGGTAATGTTTCCCCATAAACGTGCTGCTTCTAATGGACGCTTTTGCATGGAAGTCCATCGTTGCATCAAATGAAAAATGATGGGTTCTTAAAAAGTAGCGAGCATCAGGTTTCGGTTGATAACGGAATTGTTCCAATAGTGAACTGGTCAATTTGATCAACGGGTCAAACAGGCGAGCCACGTAAGGTGTAGTAGGGCTGGAATACATTATTTCTGGTTTTGCCTGTTGCAATAGCCGACCGTCACTAAGCACAATGATCTCGTCTGCAATGGCCATGGCATCTTCCGAATTGTGGGTGATAAACACCGAGCATACCCCGGTCTTTTGAAGAATACCAAAAATATCCGTACGCAGGTCCACCCGCAGGGTGCTGTCCAGGTTGCTGAAGGGTTCATCCAAGATAATCAAACCCGGTTTGGTGGCAAGCGCCCTTGCCAGCGCGACACGTTGCTGCTGGCCTCCGGATAGCTCGTGAGGGTAGCGTGCACCATACCCCTCCAGGTTGACCAGCTCAAGCATCTCTTCGACTACCTGTTTTTTATTGCCCAGGTTGGAAATACCATAGGTGATGTTCTCACGAATCGTAAGGTGAGGAAAAAGTGCGTAGTGCTGAAAAACAAACCCGATGGCTCTTTTTTCGACAGGTACGTGATGTGATTCAGAGCCGATGAGTACGTCATTAAGATAAATCTCTCCCTGATCAGGAGATTCCAACCCGGCAATAAGGCGTGCCAAGGTGGTCTTTCCGCTGCCGCTTTCTCCCAGGATGGCATAGCTTTTTCCACTGGCTAGCTGGAGGGAAACATCATTAAGCGCTTTGACTTTACCTCCGTCAAAATGCTTCGATAGGTGATCAATTTTCAACAACATGACTCAATCTTTTCTAGCTAAACGATTCAAAAAAATGACGGGAAGGACACCCGTCGCTACAATCAAAAGCGAAGGAAAAGCAGCCTCCGCTATGCGTTCGTCGCTTGCATATTGATACGCTTCAATGGCCAGCGTCTGAACGGTATAGGGCTTGAGGATAAGGGTCAGTGGCAGTTCTTTCATGACGTCTATGAAGACCAAAATAAAGGACCCGAGCAATGCCGGTTTCAACAAGGGGAGTTCCACGTTCCAAAACGTGCTTAACGTATTCTTACCTAAAGATTTCGAAGCCTCGATCAGCCCGTTCGGTACTTTTTGTTTGCCCGATGCAATCGGGTTGTAGGCCACAGCCAGAAATCGCACCACATAAGCGTACAGCAAGGCGATGACGGTCCCTGTGATCAACAAGCCAATTTTGACGGAGAAAAATTGTTTGAAAACGCTAATGAGCCATTTATCAACGTACAATCCGGGAATATAGACCCCTACGGCGATGATGGCTCCCGGAATCGCATAACCAAGCACCCCCACTTTCGAAAATTGCTGCACCCATCGTAACCGGTTGGAGTGTCCGGCCAGGAGCAACACCACCGAAAAAAACACGCAACACGTAGCAGCCAATGCGGCGATGAGAAGGCTTTGTAAAACGACGCCGTACAATTGGTCCCACTGAATGCCCTTAATGGCAAGCGAGGCCCAGTAGACAAGTTGCAAAACAGGGAACACAAACCCCAGCATAACCGGCAACCCAACGACTGCGGTAAACAAAAGACGGTACTTTTTCCGTATCTGAATTCGTTTCAGGGCCGTTCCTCCTTTCCCTTCCGTCACAAATTTTTTTCGCTTTCGCTGCCATTGTTCCAAGAGGATGAGTCCAAAAATGATCGCCAATAGCAGCGCGGATAAATAGACTGCCGTTTCCGGTTCCCGGTAGCCAAACCAGGACTTGAATATCCCGGTCGTAAACGTATTGACGCCGTAGTATTTGGCGGCACCGTAATCGTTCAGGACTTCCATGAGCACCAGGATGACACCCCCTACGATTGCCGGCCGCGCGATGGGCAGGATGAGTTTGAAAAAGCTGCGGGTCTCACCTTTTCCAAGCGCCTTAGAGGCTTCGATCAGGTGTTGAGACTGATGAAGAAAGAAGGCACGGCAGGCGACGTAAACATAGGGATACAGCGAGATGCCCAGGACAAACGCAAGTCCGTGAATGTTCATGATGTCGAGTTTACCCATCGTCAAAGAAAATTGGCGAAGCAGTAAGGCCAGCGAGCCACCATAGTCGAAGATGCCGGCATAGGCATAGGCAGTAATGTAAGAAGGAATCGCCAGTGGTAGGATGAGTAGCCATTCAAATGCTTTACGCATGGGAAACTCATAACGGGTGCTGAGCCATGCACTGCCGACACCAAAGCAAATGGTAAGAAAACTGGTAGTAAGGGCCAGGTAAAGGGAGTTTCGCAGATAGCCCGGCAGCAAGTAGGTGGCGATGTGTTTCCAGGATTCTCCAGGACCGGAAAAGAGCTTTACAAAAATGAAGATCGTAGGGACACCGATAAAAAGCGTGACTGCCAATGCGGTAAAAGACCAACCATTAAAATCTCTTCGGTTTCGGTTGGCGTATTGGCGCAGTCGTCTTTGCAAAGTGTCAGGGATGTGTTGAAAAAGGAGTAAAAGTAGTGTGAGTTTAGCGAACTGTTTCAGATTTGCAATCCCGAACTTTTATTGGAAGATATTGGATCTGTTTTATCATCACACACTTGACCTGTGTTTTTACCTCGGATCGTAAAACCGGAATTGAAGCTTCCTGATGAGAAACCCAAAAGAGGCTACGCCACCGTAACCTCTTTCCCGTTTCATCGATAGTCGTATAAAACAACTATTTCATGGCCAGCCTACCGAATCAAAGATCAGGTTCGCTAGTTTGTTGTACTGTCCAAGCGTATTTAAAGGCAGCGGATCTTCTTTAAATGCTCCCCACGTTTGTAACAGCTCAGCTGGAGCTACTTCTGCGTGTACCGGGTATTCATAATTGGCTTGTGCAAACACCTCCTGCGCCGGTTTAGAGGCTAAAAACTCGATAAACTTGATCGCGTTTTCCTTATTGGGAGCATAGGCTGCCACCCCGGCACCGCTAATATTGATATGGGTACCCCGGTCCTCCTGGTTCGGAAAGAAAATACCCACCGCTTCACCCGCTTTGAGTTCCTCCGGGTCTTTTGAGTTGAGCATCCTGCCAATGTAGTAGGTATTTACGACGGCAAGATCTCCCTCTCCGGCTGCCACGGCTTTCACCTGGTCACGATCGTTTCCTTTAGGATCACGGGCCATGTTTTCAAGCACCTCGGAAGCCCACATTCTCGCCTGCTCTTCTCCATCATTGGCGATGATAGAAGCGAGCAACGACTGGTTGTAAATGTTGGAAGAAGATCGAATGAGTACTTTGTCTTTCCACTGATCGGTGGCTAACGCTTCGTAAGTAGACAATTGTTCCGGTGTGACTCGATCTTTGGCATACACAATCACGCGCGCTCGTTTGGTAAGTCCAAACCACTGCTTATCGGGGTCGGTCAGGTGAGCGGGAATGGTCTTTTCCAAGAGTGCGGATGCAACAGGTTGTAAGAGGCCTTTGTCTTTGGCACGCGACAACCTTCCGGCATCTACGGTGATGAGTACATCTGCCGGTGAGTCCTCGCCTTCCGCCTCCATTTTCTGGATCAGTTCGTCCGCATTTGCATTGACGACATTGACTTTAATGCCAGTCTCTTTTTGAAATCGCTCAAAAAGCTGTTGGTCTACGTCGTAATGACGGTGCGTGTACACGTTAACCGCATTTCCCTTGTCCTGTTCTCCCGTTTTTTCTTTGGATGGCTGACAAGACATCAGTACAGTTGCCAATAGCACGCCATGTAAGAGTATATTTTTCATTTTTTTAATTCTCACCGTTTGATAATCGTATTATTCATTCCAATATCGCCTTTTTAAGGCTAAAAGGGGCCTTCACTTAACCCCCCTTATTCTAAATAAAATGCTCAACATGCTTTATGTCTACCTGTCGCAGGCGAACCTGTGATTAGTAGCACGTTGAGACCTATTCCTATTGAATTATTTGATTCCTCAAATTTAACCATAGTGAACCCGGAACGGTTTTTCACTTCGTGGAAAATCACTTATCGCGTGTAGGAATATCTACTAAAACCGGATAAATACAAAACCATAAAAAATAATAGTAACGACTCCATCTAAAAAAATAAACCACCGAATGTCAAGTGATTATATTTTTGAAGGTTCCAAAATAGGACATCAATAGCTATATCAGCAGGGGCAATTGCAGGTTACATTCCCTTTAAAAAAAGCCCCTGTTTTCCATTCCGAATTCCGGATATAAAAGGGTTCAAATAGTAACATGCAATTGCCCTGACCTCAGCAGCGAGATGTCTTCGAATTCAGGCTAAATTCAATCTTTATTAAACAGCCTGTAGGTAGATCTGACCTGACCCGACCCGATGATGGTCATCAATTCGTAAAGACCAGAACGGTTATTGATTTCAAATTTTTCCTTACCGGTCAGGTCCCATAGCCCTACCAGCCTGCCGGAAGTATCATAAACCTTTACTTTATAGCTTTCATTTCGTTTCAGACCTTCGATCCTGACCATGCCATCCGGGCTCGGATTAGGATATACCAGGACCTCAGCTCTCTCGCTCATCTTAAAGAGGTTGGCTCCAAATACCAGGGAAATTGCATCGTCTTCCGCGTTTTGATCAGCATCGGAAGACAACACGGCAATAATTTCATGGCGCTTCCCTCCAGTATATTTTGCCGACGTCTGGAAATCATATGCGATCGTGCCCCCTGCTTCAATCGTCGCATCGATAGTTTCTTCCGAAATCATTTCATTGTTCACATAATATTTAACGGTAGGGTTTGTTACCGGTGTCGTGCCATTGTTTTGCAGGGTTAGTGTAAGTGCACCAATGGTCACAACGTTGTTTGTCGTATCAGCATCCAGGTAAAGGTTACTTGCGAGTAGGTTGGAGTAGTCTTCAAACCTTTCGCTGCTCTCCTCAATCAAATAGCCCCAGATACGGTAGTGAGGTTCGGTATGAGAGCCCCCATTATACCCCGTGTTGAGCAGGTTGGTGTAGTCCTCCAGTTCGTAGTCTACTAAGACCGTGCCTCCCGGTGTAATGGAACCGGAAATATCTTTTATGAATGGCTCAACGCCCTGCCCCGGGCACCACCCAGCCCGGGCAAAGGTCCAGGTTCCGTTTTGTGGGCTGCAAGGATTGGAAATACAGTCTGGCTTCCAGAGCCGATGGGATGTTTCCACCGCATTATTTACAAAAAGCTGATGCGTCTTATCGCTAAACTCGGCTGCATTGTCTGTGTTGGCCTGGCCATGTCCGGTGACCGTAAGTCTGATGTGAGCATTACTGGTAGTGGGGTCAATAAGAACTGACTGTTCCGGGAGGTCATGGCTGATGCTGGGATCTCCATAGACCACGTAATCATCGCTCCATAGGGTAGATAGCTTTTGAAAGACAGGAGCATCCGTGCTTTCCACAAACTCAAATTCAGCGGTGAGTAGCCATCCTGAAGCTCCCCACACCTGGATGTAAGACCTTAACTCCGTCTCGCCCTGTAGCAGGGTTTTAAAATCAGTAACATCTACTGTCCACGGCCCACAGATTCCGATCCCAAAAGGGGTGATAAATCGAGCGATTTCAACTTCTCTATTGTCGGAAAATGCAGAAATCTTACCTGGCTGATCCCACGGATCGCACCCTCCATCCGGACATTCCACTTTGATGTGGAGTAGGATTTTACTGTAGCCGGAAAGGTCATTGGGAAAAATCGTGGTTGTAAACTGTTGCTGACCAGCCAGTCCAAAATTGTGCTGCATACGGTCAAAGGCAATGATTCTCCTGTTTGCCGAGCCCGCCGGTTTTTCATAAGCGACTGAGAGTTCATCATTGAGTTCGTTTTTGTCATCGTCGAGGCCAGTCGTAAGATGAACCACATACTCATCACTACCCGTAAAGTTTACCAACCCACTAAACGTATGGGTATACGACTCACCCGGGGCCAACGTAACGTTAGCTACCTCATCTACCGCTTCCATACCATTGATACGATAGGATAGTGGAACGTTGGAAACATCATTAAATCCAAAGTTTTTGATGGTCATCTTGATGGTCGAAGGCCGCTCAAATACATTAATCTGGTCAGGGGAGGCTATCGATACGACGCCCACATCGTTTGTTGGCAATTCAAATCCTGGCTGCCAGGGGTTGTTAAAACCACCCAGCGTTCCATTACCTACCGATGAATTGATGGCCCGATTGGTCAGTGTGGTGCCGGCTCCTTCATTCATAAGATAGTAAGCTTCTAGATGTTCCTCGTCACCAACTAGCTCTAAGGTGTAGTGGTCTCTGATTTCTTGCAGAGACCGCGCGACACTCCATATTCTTACTTCGTCGATTTGGCCATCAAACACCCTCCCCGGAAATCCGGAAGATTCGCCAATGGTGAGGTCCAGTTGATTGGTTAGGTTAGCCCCGGTAAATGAGCCACTGGCTACACTATTTCCGTTGACCAGCAAGGAAATATTGCCACTGCTGACTACCACTGCCACATGTATCCATACCTTGGCATCCATGACGGGTGCAGAAGCGACTTCAAACCAGCTCCCCTGATTGCTCATAACGAAGCTCAACGAACCATTATTTCCACATCTAAAAGCAAAGCCGGAGTCCGGTCCTGATCCGTCTTTGGTCACAATGGAGCCTGCCCATACATTTGACTTCCAGTTGTTTGCGTTGATCCAGGCTTCAATCGTAAAACCAGAACCAATGTTAAACGCATCATCGTGAGGGATACTGACTTTGTCATCTATCCCATCAAAGCGTAAAGAAGTATTTTGTGCGGATGCTTTGATTATCGAAGCATAGCATAGCACCAAATAGATTGCATATCTTTTTTTCATCATACAGTTATAATTAATTGGGATAGTAAAAATATTTTGCATAACGATATTATCAAACCCCGACCTGAATAAGGAGATGAATCTTTTAAGATATTTGGTTGCCTGTCCTGCATTGGTTCCTTCACGATACATGTTGGATCAGTTTTCGAGAGAGTAATTGTTTATTAGAAAATAAAGGATTTTGATTCTATTTGAAAGGGAAAAATCGGAATTGAAATTGTTTATAGAATCCTTTACAAAACCTTGATTTTCGGTTAAAATCTATCCTTGTTAATATTTTATATATGATTCTTTGTAAAGATGTTTCGAAACCAAAGACTATGAATATTTTGATTATCTTTCATAAATTGTTGATTCAATAGAATAATATAAAAAATCAAATTTTGGATAAGAAAGAGATAAATTAAGTTCCATTCCATTGTGTTGATATACCGTATATTTCACACATTTGGTTTCTGTTGATGCAACCTGTTCTCCGAAAAACCATAAGATACCCCACCCTCTATAACATCTATATTATTATTAAGGTGCTGATTGAACTTGTTTCTCTAAATGAATCTTGACAAATTTGTCAAGAATATGAGGGAAACATTTGGTGAATACATTCACAAATTACGATCCGAATCTGGGTTAACGTTAACAAAGTTAGCGGCTGCTTTGGATATAGATCAATCCACCTTATCGAAGATTGAAAATGGCAAAAGAACAATACCAAAAGAAATACTTCCGAAACTTGCAAATGCCTTTGAACTCAATATGAAAGAGCTTGAACGGGAATTTTACAGCCAACAAGTCGCAGAAATAATTTACTCATATGATGAACCTCAAGAAGTTTTGAAATTGGCAGAAGAGAAAGCAAAATACTTGAGAAACAAAAAACACAAACAGGGAAAATTAAAATTTTAGCCATGATAGCGTACTCCGAACTTAGAGATAAATTGAATGCAGAGACACTGAATGGCAATGCCGAAGATTTGGCATTTCTAACTCACTATTTGCACAATCATACGAATGCAGTTTCTAAATCTTATGAGGCGAGAGCAACATCTTATTTCAATAAAATAAATGAGGATTTACATATTATTTCTGAGCCTGAACTACAGGCAATGCTTCCTATAAAGTGGGATGTGCCATTTCCAGCACCTGAAAATGAAGAATTTACTTTTGTAGATCTTTTTTCTGGTATTGGAGGATTTAGAATTCCCTTGCAAGAACTTGGTGGAAAATGTCTCTTTTCCTCAGAGTTTAATTATCATGCTCAGAGAGCCTATGAACTGAATTTTGGGGAAGTCCCATTTGGAGATATTACAAGATTAGACGTTAGCATTGTCCCTAAACATAACATTCTTTGTGCTGGATTTCCTTGTCAACCATTTAGCATCTCCGGTAAGATGAAGGGATTTGAGGACACTCGGGGTACACTGATTTACCATGTCTTTGAGATAATTGAAGAACACCAGCCAGAAGTAGTTTTACTTGAAAACGTCAAGCATCTGGTTTATCACGACAAAAGAAGAACCCTTAATACAATCATTCGTCATTTGGAAGAACTCGAATATGTCGTATCCAAAAAAGTACTGAACGCCTCAGACTTTGGAGTACCGCAGAATAGGGAGAGAATAATCATTGTTGGCCATAAGAAAAAGAAATTTGATTTTTCCAAGCTAGAAAAATCTTCTAAGCCTGTTCTTAAAGATTTTTTGGATCATGAGAATAATTTTGAGTTTTTAGAGGAACCTTACACTATTCTTGAGGATCAAAAGCAACAAGATTCAGGTTTAATTTTTGCCGGTTATCGTAATAAAACGATCCGAAAAGCAGGTGTAAGACCAGGGACAGAGCATCTTTCAAGAGTTCATAAACAGCCAAATCGTATTTATTCAACTGAAGGAGTTCACCCAGCTCTTCCTTCACAAGAATCTTCTGGACGATTTTGGATACTTCATGAAGGACAAGTAAGGAAATTGACTATTCAAGAATGTTATCGAATTATGGGATTTCCCAACAATTTCAAACTAATCTACAATAAAGGAGAGTTGTATCGGCAAATAGGCAATTCAGTTGCAATCCCGATGATCAAGGCGGTAGCTGATCAAATCAAAAAACAATTATTGGATATTAATGGAACCTACTGAACTACTAAAAGTAGCCTATGCTTCGGCTATGAAATTGGTGGGATCAAATGATACAATCTGCTCCCAATTAGGGTCTTCCTTGACTGAACAATTGGATGAGATTTTAAATAGATCTGAATCTTCCAAAGCTGTTTTAACTGTTATAATTACAAGTCTGGCTTACAAAATATTACATTCTGATCAAGATATTAGAAGACATCAAACGAGTATTCCTGAGGGCTACTCTGGAAGAACATTTGATGCCAAATACGTGACACCTTTCCTGAAATCAGTGAGGTTTCCTGCAATGGCTGAAAGTGGATGGTTGACTAGATCTCTTGAACAAAAAATTCCATATGATACCGATTATTCTGGAGCAATCAGACCGGATAGTTTGAAGACCGCTTTTCTTGAAACAATAAATGCCATTCAAGAGGGTGATAATCTGACTGAAATATTGAGCTACTTGTTTCAAGGGTTAATAATCAAGAGAAATAGCCAACAAATTGATTTAGCGAAACCACTTAATTTGCCAATAGGAACAATAATCAAATTGCTTTCAATCCACTTTGAATCAAAGTATTCATCTGAGGGGGCTTCCAGATTGCCTGCTCTGGCTTTGTATGCGGCTTATGAGTGTTTGATAAGTGAAGCAAAAAGATTCGAAGGAAAGGAATTACTTGAAATTGAAAGTCATACTTCAGCTGATTCTAGAAGTGGAAGAATTGGTGATATAGATATTGTCGATGGAAAAGGACGAGCTTTTGAGGCGGTTGAGGTGAAGCATGGAATTCCTATAACAGCACAACTCGTAAAAGATGCATTCGAGAAATTCAAAACTACTCAGGTAAATAGATATTATCTACTTTCAACAGCCAATATTGATGAGTCTCAGAAAGATGAAATTGATACAGAAATAGATCGAATTAAAAATATTCACGGTTGCCATGTAATTGCAAATGGATTAACTAATTCCTTGAAATACTACTTGAGGCTATTGACCAATACATCTGAATTTATTGAGAATTATGTAAACCTGTTAGAAATGGATACGGCTCTAAAATTTGAACATAAAAATCAGTGGAATTCAATCATTTCTGCTATGTGACCAATTCTAAAAATTTCTACATAATGTCAGGTGGCAGAACGTGGCCCACGCCAAAGCCTGCCAAAATTATGACTCTCTTTGCGACAATAACTAACCTAAAATGGACTCAAAGATCAGTCGAAGAAAAACATGGAAACCTCTACTTAGAAAGTGAGGCGATGCAAAATCGATATTTTAGGAGGTATCAAGTAATTCCGTAGGGATGTACTATGTCTGGACATAACTCACAAACCAATTCTTCAAAACATTTGGGTTAATCCCCATCGCCGGAGCTAAACGTAATGGCTAATCCCAGTAAGCTACTTGAATCCCCTTTGAGGAAGCGAGTCAGCTTTTGCAAGGCGCGGTGAAGCGCTACTAACTCAGGGTTGTTTTCAAGGGCGAGTGTTTTCAATGACTTTTCCTTCGGTATCTGTTCAATGATGGTGGCTATCTGTGCAAATTGCGCGTTAATCTCTTTGACCAATGATTCGCCTCCGGTAGTAGAAAGCAGGTATTCTTCCCACCCAGGCCCATCTGTTCCATCCGCGTTCGTGCCACGCCAGCGTTTGATAACGATTTGATAATTCAGTAACAGGTAATCAAGAGACTGTTCACTAAATGGGGATTCGGCCAATTCCGGTTGAGGGCTCGATTGTCCCGCAATGAGCCCCATGGGTATGCCCAGCTTAGTATCTCGTATCACTTCAAAATTTCTGACCAGCTCATTAAATAGCTGGGTGGTGGAACTTTTCACATCCGTTCCATCGGCGGCAATGAACTCGTTGGCATAGTCACCCTGCCATGCACTGTTAAAGTTTTGGATGTGTTCATTAAGATGGTTAACGGTTTTTTCGAGGTAACTAATTTTTTCATCGCCGGACTCGTCAATCCACGTGCCTTCGGTTTGGGGAGAAAAGAGCAGGTACGCTGCGGTGAGAAGCCCTCTCGTGTTTCGTTTCGAATCATTAAAGTCATGATCAGGGTTTTTGATTTTGTTTTCGATCCCTTTGATGTTGATCGGCCAGGTTCCCACCTCTTCCAGCAAGGTACGCCTTCTCCTTTCTGATCCTCCTGGACCAAAGTTGAACATGCTCACTTCGGTCCATGCGCGATACGTCTCATCCCATGCGATCCTTGCACGCTGAAGGTGATCCACGCTTTTTTCCTCTTTTAGTTGGGCAACAGCCTGCTTCAGTTGGCTCGCTTTCTGGGCAAATACGTTGGCTGATGGCCGAATGATTTGATTGGCATAGTTTGAGAGAAAGTCCTTTCTGCTAAACGCAGCTTGCCTACGCCCTTCGTTGGCACATGAGGAGATCAATAGAAGACCCAGTAGTAGAACAGGTAGATGCTGATGCCTTTTCATTTTGTTGGTTAGGTTGGTTAGTTGATAGGATTTATCTTTCTCTCGTAGTCGTAACGTTACAAGCTTTTAACAAATGATATGAGCACTTCGCGCTCAGAAACCGATAATTTTTTAAACTTATTTTTTGAAGTCTCTGCCTCACCTCCATGCCAAAGAATGGCCTGTTCAATGTTTCTTGCCCGTCCGTCATGAAGTAAGCGTGTGTGTTTATTGACAGTTTTGATCAGGCCAATACCCCAAAGAGGAGGGGTGCGCCACTCGGAGCCTGTCGCATCGAAGTCGGGACCATGATCTGCTAACTCCTCCCCCATATCATGAAGCAATAGGTCGGTGTAGCAAAATATTTTTTGATTGTTTAAGGCAGTTATCTCATCATTATTTCCGGTGGTAAATGAGGCTTTGTGACAGGATTCACAACCCATGTTGTAAAATAGCTTTCTGCCCTTAAGGTACGCTGGTGCTTCGATATTTCTTTTGGCTGGAACGGCCAGAACCTTGATGTATAACGCGATTCGTTCGAGTTGCAGGTCGCTTACTTCAGGGTAGCCACCCTCATGGAGGTCTGGTGCTTTTAATCGCTGAGAAGTACTGAACTCATCTTCCGGGAAAAGGGAAGAAGTTAATCCCATGTCCCCGTTGAAAGCTCCGGCAGATTGCTGTAAGATATTCGGTTGGTTGGCTTTCCAGCCAAAGCGTCCCAGTGTTCTTTTCTGTTCCAGGACGTTCCAGACGTAGTTTGCTTTCCCTGAGATGCCATCCCCATTCTCATCGTTCTCATCAACATGACGAAGAATAGCAGCTTCCGGGATGTTTTCCAACAGGCCCAACCCGGATACCTGTGGCGCAACTCTGGGAGTAAGAATGTAGTTGTCTTCGACGTTTCCATATGCCAATGCGGTCAATTGGTAATTGGGTTTGAACAACTCATACGGTGTCCCATCAGCATACGATCCCCGAATGGTATCATACACAATGGCTATTTTGGCTTCAGGAAGTACTTTGGGCAAGGCGTGATCTTGTATCTGTCCTCCGTAGACGGGGTGTGGTGCCGGAGCCCCATCAGGTGTTTTCTCTCCACTGTTGAGTCGCCATAGCAGGCCAAATCGGGTACCGTTTGGCTCGTCCGGTGGAGCGCCTCTACCATCTTTAAAGTGACAGCTTCCGCAGGAGTTGGCGTTAAAAACGGGTCCCAACCCGTCCAGGGATTTTACCGAAGCAGGCGCCGCTACCCAGTTCGTACGAAACAGTTCATTACCCGACTGAAAGAATCGGGACTCATTACGACTCAGGTTTTTCCCCTGTACACCAAAGGCATCTTTGCTGAAATTATACGAAGTAAAATTGAGGCCTCCGCTTAATTCTTCAAAGCCCAAATCCAGTTGGTAGGTGCATTGCATACAGAGCAGGAACATCCCTGCTATCAATATGGAAAAAAACCTTTTATGCATTCAAAAAAGCTACTTTTTTAGGGCCAGACTCACATCGGCAAAGGCATCGCTTAGATCTTCGAGTGCAGAGACCGCGTTCAAAATTTCTTCTTCATGGGATAGGATCGCCTGATCAAATGGAGAAGGGATCGTGCCAATAGCTGTCGCTGCGGCAGCTATCGCCCCCTGGACTGCTTCGGCTTTGACCGGATCAAGTTCATTAGCCAAAAAGGCGTAACTCACACCCTTGACCGAAGTGCCATCCATTTTTTTGTACGTCCCTTTGTAGACGTTAACCATTCCCTGAAAGTTGTTGGTAATGTCTGCAATGGTATTATCCGCAAAGCAGGAATGCTCGTTTTCCTGATCTTTAGAATCCAGGGCGACAAACATCCGCTCACCAGAAAGCTCCCCTTTGCTCAATTCGCCAAGGGCGGTAAAAACTTTCGTAATGACCTCGTTTCTGGGAAGTGAAACAAAATAATTGCGATAAGCTCCTTCCTCTTCCCATTCTTCTTTTACTGTCGCCAGGTGTTTCAGCAACAACTCAGTGGTTAGGGTCAGATAGGTGCCTCTACGATCCTGATTTTTAGCCGTACCATTAGTAAGGTAGTCCGTGTAAGGTCGCTGACCTGCACTATTTTCATACAGGTCCTGCCCCCATAATAGAAATTCAATGGCATGATAACCGGTAAATATGCTTTCTTCCGAAAAAGACTCATTGAGTTGTTCCAGTAGCTCTTTCGTGATTTCAGGATAGGTTTCCAGGTCATTAATAAGACCGGCATCCATGTCCCCTTCCACGTAGTCAATAAAAAACTCGTCCATTGGCCACGCATTGATCAATCCTTCCGGCCCGTCTTCATCGTCGATGGGACCACCGTAAAACCGATAGGCCTCTGTCTGTCCGTAAGGATTTCTGGCTTTGAGCCACTGTGTTTTGCAAGCAGCAAAGCCACTATCGGTTGGGTTAGCAACAAAATCATCGATTACTTTTTTCAGTACCGCCGTTTCATCGTATGCATCCTGATAATTGGCGAGTACAATGTCGGCATAGTTCATTGCCGCTTTTTTAAACTCCTCTTCAGAAGTTTGTTTATTGCCGGAACACGAAATAAATAACAAAGAAGTGACCAGCGAAAGACATAAGTTATACTTATTCAATAACGTACATAACATGTATTATCATAGAATTTAATCCCTACATTAAGTTGAGTTCAGACCTCAACTATTACATTCATTCTTTCTTGTTGGGGGGCCTTTGTAGACTCAAAATTAACACGAACCAATCGAATCGCTTGTTTATCTACTAACCTTAAACTTCAAGCGGTATTAATGGTTTGTTAAATGCAATTAATTTCTATGTTAAATTTTTTGTTTGAGTAAAGTTTTATCTACGTCTGGAGTAGGAGTTAAAGAAGGCAGTTTGGAAAGCTGGTCAGCGAGTTGTTAGGTTTGTTCCTCTGTGTTTTTGTAAGAACAACCGAATGTCGCATTTATGGTCAAACACAACACAAAGAACTTCACCTACTCTGACGTAATTGGAAATTGCTGCATAAGTGATCGTTAAATCATAGCACTTAGGTTAATTCCAATGACTCCTAATTGAGCAAAAGAAGATAACACGTAAACAGGGATGGTTACCCGCATGGGTTGTACCGCTAAGTTGGTCACCAACACCGAAAATAAGCCGCAAATCACAATAAATGCCTGCGTGGAATGAAATCCGGTAGTCAGATGCATGGACCAGAGTGCGATGGGGGCAAATACACAGCTTTGTGAAATGATCATGACCGAGAGCACCACAATCCGATAGTATTCCATTCTTTTGGTCCAGGCGTTAAATTTCTTTATTAGATCGCTCAAGCTTGGCGTTACCAATGATTTGCTGGTGCTGTTGATCGCAGGTGTTTGTGTTTTCATTTTTATGAATTTTATGTTTGTGCACAACACCTGTGTATGAAGAGAAAAGCTTAATGCATTTGCTGACATCAAGATCTTGTGCGGATGTCACAAGATTAGCCCACTGTGATAGGAGCAAATATGAGGTAGGTTAACGTAACCTATGATTATTGTCAGCTGCCACGAGTTTTCTTTTCGATAGCTTGATTCACGTTACTTTATGCGTACGGAAAAACACCTGCATCAAGCAGGGTTTAATTTCAAATAAATTGGTTCAACGCTGTAAGGACAGTAGCAACGTCTTCCTTACAACATCGGCGAACTTCTAATAAAGGGATCTTAGCCAATAGCCAGGATTCACGTCGGAGTTTGGCGAACAACCTACCGAACAATGAACTTTCCTTTCATGATCATGGAGTGTCCCGGGAAGGAGCAAACGAAATCGTAGCTGCCTTTGGCCGGGGCTTCGAAAGTAATGGTCGTCGTTTCCCCACCACCAATCAATTTCGTATAAGCAATCATTTGATCGCTATCCGGGATGTAGTCATTTGCTACAGCCGAGTAGGCATCTCCAATAAACGATTCGATGTTCGTTCCGGCCTTGAGGATGACGAGGTTATGTCCCATGATTTTTTTCGGCAATTCGCCCGTATGGTTAAGGGTAAGCGTGACAGTCGCACCAGCAGGCACTATCAGTTCCTCTTTATCATACAGCATCTGGTCCGTGCTATTAATGGTCAGTTCAACTACCCCATCCGTTTCTCCGCTGTCAGCATGCGTTTCTACGGCGTTCTGATGCGCATTTGCTTCCTCTTTTTTTGGTTTGCTTTCACAGCTCGCATACAAAAAGGCAAACAGGATGATGAATGATAGCTGGAAAGGGCGTGAGATGAAAGGCTTACTAAAACGAATGTTCATGATCTTATAAGTTGTTTGGCGAATTTACAGCCGACTAGTTAGTTTGACGGCGCAAATAATTATTCAAATTTCAGTGCTACTTACTATTTGGAGAATAAGTATACCTCACCAGCATTTTTTGAGAAAGATAGCCCTTACCGCCATCAAATACCTCTACCCACCCATTCTTCTTTAAATACTTGACCAGAAAGTGGTTGAGAAGGCCATGAGATACTAACAGGGCTTTTCCGGTGCGCATCGATTCATTTTCAAGTTCCTTTACGCCTATTTTGGCTCTTTCTTTTGCCTGGCCAAAACTTTCAATCCCTTTTTTATTCAGTCCCATTAACCAGAGCATTCTGGACCCGGTCAGCCACCATTTGAGAGGAAGCTTCAGGTTCGGAAAGGAGAATATTTTACGTTCAAACTCTCTGAATAGCGGGTCTGATTTCTGAATATCCGGGAGGTTGAAAACATAACTCGCGGTTGAAATGGACCGATTAAGGTTGCTGGTATAAATCATTCGAAGTTCTTCTTTTTGAAGGGATACCGGGACGTGTTCTGGCGGATAGATGACTGCCGAGTCATAGTCCTGAATGAATTTCATGGCTGCTTTCCGTTTTCTCCAGCCTTTTTTATTCAGCGCAGGTTCCCCATGACGGAGAAGAATGATTTGGGATAAGCGTGAATAGTCTGCCACCAGTCCTGCGTCTTGCTGTACGAATTCGATGGTTTGCCGCTCCCGCTTACTTTCTTTTTCAAGAACATCATAGTACGCTTCCACTTTTTCAAGCTGGGCCATAGCATAGACACGAAGGCCTATTCCTAAAAGTACCGATAGCCAAATTCGTTGCATGTATAGGTTCCTTATCTTTTTAGTTGCAAGCCGGCTCGCCAACAGTCCGCTGTAGCGGCGCAATGCAGTTACCCGCCTGGAATTGCTCACTTTGGGGCATAAATTTCATCAATTCATTGAAACAATACGAGTCAACCAACCAGAAAGCATGCCGTCTAAATCCAGTCAGATCATGCAACGAATTAAAAATCAGTAACGTAAGCTAGCGTGCCGGTGCCATGTCAAAACGCGTATATAGCCTTAGCCGTTGCATTCAAAGCGAAGTGTTCTCCGCTACCTAGCTGGCAGAAGCCTGCTTCTCTCTGTTTTTTCTGGCGTCAATAAAACTCTTAATGAAAAATACCATCGCAAACACGGTACTGACCAACATAACAACCACCCGGACAATGCCTATTGCGCTACCACGACCAATCACACCTTTTAATGGTTGGAACAAGCCAATCAAAATGATTAAGGTCAATGTTACAGCTACGTGAGCGATTACCTTATTTTCCTTTTTCACCCCCGGGTTGCACGCCAGAAGGACCACACCAACAAATGCTGGAATAAGAGCCGTAACCGACGGAGATGCCGAGTCCAAATACCCCCAGGCAGAGAGCGTGATGAGAAGGATGGCGTTGATTAAACTAGCTGTATGTGCTTTCATGTTGTATTTCTGTAAGTTTAGTTGGACGAAATTAGTTAGTAAAACATTGTAGACGCTCATGAGGTTTCAAAATTCCGTGTGAAGGAATAGGTTTACCCATCCAGGCTAAACAAAACGACAACTCTTTCTTGAAAGGACCATTCATTTGAAAAAGTGAATTTAGTTACAGAAGACTCTTGTCAGGAACAAAGGCGGTGGCATAGTATCTTCTGATAATTTAGATTTAAATTAGTGTCTCAACTGAGACAAGATGTTTAATCGAGTTCAGATGATGGGTATAATAACCTAACACTAATTAACCTAATAATGCCATGAAGAGATCCACTCATCGGGAACCGTGTGCCTTTGCGCTGTTCGTCACATTACAGCACGAAATAGCCCTCACCTCATTTTCTTTCTATCTCTGCAAAAAATGAGTGGTAACAGCATTTATCGTGTTCAATCTACTAATTGGATCACCTTAACAAGTGTCATTTGTTTTTTCATTTGCCTGAATGCCCAAGCTCAACCTTATTCCATTTCAGTAGTTAGCCAATCGTGTGATCAGGTAGTTCTTCGGTCATCTGGATTGCAGTCGGTCAGTTCACTAATACCGTGGGTAAGTTTATACTGGCAGACCTCTTCAACTGGTACCTCTACTTCCAGTAACGGGTTTAGCGACTACACGGTCACCGGGTCAGGGACTAAGACGATCTATCTGAGATCACAAACATTTGGGCAATGGAGAACAGAGAGCAGTAAAACGATAACCATACCCAATGCCCTGAATCCGGGGTTGGTTTCTTATACCGGAGGGAAAGTTTGTCAGGGAACGAGTATCACCATAAGAGGCAGCACACCCACCGGAGGCACTGGCAGTTATCGTTACCAGTGGCAGCGACTACAGCTGCCCTTTCCTGCCTGGGAAAACATTTCAGGAGCAACATCCAAAAATCTGTCAGTAACCGCAACCTCCTTTGCGCAGTACCGTCGTCGCGTCATCTCAGGAAACTGCGGAGCGAAGTACTCCAATCCAGTGGGCATTACCGGGATGTACCCACTTTCGTATCAATTGAATGCGGGTACAATTAGTGGAACAAAGACCATTTATCGCTACAACGCCGCCGGAACCTTGGGAAATACTACTTCGGCAAGTTGGGGTGCCGAGCCTTCTACCACTATTTCGTATCAGTGGCAGGTCTCGACGAATGGAAGCAGTTGGTCTACCCTACATGGAGCGACTGGCACAAGCTACAAGCCGGGGACACTGAGCGGTACCCGGTGGTATCGAAGGAAAGCGTCCACAAGTACTTGCGGTTATGTGAAATACACCGAAAGCGTCAAGATCACAGTAACAAACCCTCCTTTGCTATCAGATCAGAATTACGTCAAAGCGCACCTTCCACAAGTGACAGCGACCTCTTCCAGCACTGTCACAGGTATGGATAAAGAAGAAAAGTCGACCACGATCACTTATTTTGACGGATTGGGCCGGGCCATCCAGTCAGTAGAGCAGGCGCACACACCATTTGGAAATGACCTCGTTTCCTCCACCGGTTACGACGCATACGGTCGGACGCAAAAAAACTGGCTGCCATTCCCGATCGCTCAAACATCTGCTGGTGGTTATGTACATCAAACCCTCCAGGCCAACCGACTCGCTGCTCAGTATGAAGGAGAAGCAAACCATGCACATGTTGAGTTTAGGTATGAAGCCAGCCCTTTAGACCGATTGGTAAAAACCTATGCACCAGGCGCCTCCTGGTCAAGAACGGCAGGAAACCGTCCCGTCACTACCTCCCATTTAGTAAATGCCACCAATGAAGTTCGGTCATTCACACATAATCATTTATTGACAGAGCGTGCAACCTACTATCCTAAAGGGGCGCTCTACAAGCGACAAACCATCAACGAAAATGGTCATCTGGAGGTGGAGTACGTCAACAAGCAAGGACTAACGGTACAGCGCAAAGCACAGGTGAGTGCCAATACGTGGGCGACTACCTGTTATATTTTTGATGATTTGGACCGATTGCGCGTGATCATCCCACCAGAGGCTACGAACAAATTGGCAAGTGATTTCTTTTCCTCAGGCTCTAACCGGTCTTCGTTTCTGAATCGATGGGCCTTTCAGTATGAATACAACGAAAGCGGATTGATGACGCGGAAGAAAGTACCGGGATCACAGGAAGTTTACCTGGTGTATGATCGCTGGGATCGTTTGGTACTCACGCAAGATGGGAATCAACGACTAAACGATCAGTGGATATTTACCACTTATGATGCCCTCAATCGGATGGTAATTACCGGAATCCTTTCAGATAGTAAAAACCAGACTCAGATACAACGCCATGTCCTGGAGTTAGCCGGCCGGTATGTTACTTACAATGGAAGTGGATCATATGGCTACAACAATAGCTCATACCCCTTCTCATTATCCAGCGAGGGAACAATTAAAGAAGTTTTAACGGTCACTTACTACGATACGTACGATTTCATCAATAAAACGAACCTTTCCGGGGCCTCGTTTCAACCCGTTTACACTACCACCGATGCCTATCATTTACTTCCAAAACAACATACTTCGACGAGAGGGCAGCTCACAGGTAAGCTCATCAAAGGACTGGAAAACAACTACCTCGCATCCATTACCTATTATGACGAAGCCTTACGGCCCATCCAGGTAATTTCGGAAAACCACCTCAACGGAAAAGATGTGGTAAGTAACCAGTACGATTTTTCTGGTAATGTACGTAAGACACAAATAAAGCATGTGGCTCGTGGACAAACGAAGGTGGTTGAACGTCGCTTTGATTATGACCATGAAAACCGGCTCATCGATACCTGGCATAAGGTAAATGATGAAAGCGAAGTACAGATTGCCCATCATGAATACAACGAGCTGGGAGAGCTTATTGAGACCGATCTTCATTCAGGAGGTGCTTTCACACAATCTCAGGACTTTACCTATAACATCCGAGGCTGGTTGACAGCTATCAATAGTAGCCAGCTGACTTCCGAAGGAGATACAAATGGTGATTTGTTTGGAATGGAACTATACTATGATACGAACCCCATTCAGGCCTTCAATACCAATTATGATGGAACCATTTCAGGCATTCAATGGAGTAATTTTCGGGAAAACCCTTCCGGTACGGCGGTAGGTGTGCAGCGCGCTTACTCGTATCAATACGATCGGTTGAACCGGCTCACCGGTGCAGATCATCAGGTAAATGGGAGCAATACAAACAGATATGATGTGAATAACATCAGTTACGATCTGAATGGAAACATCAAAACATTGAGTCGGCGGGGTGCCACTAATGGCTATATGGACAGGCTTACGTACACGTATAAAGGCAATCACCTGCTAAAGGTGAAGGATCATGGAAACGACGATGAAGGGTTCAAAGATGGAAACCCTTCCGGTAACGATTATGCCTATGATGAAAATGGCAACATCGTGCGAGACCTGAACAAAGGAATCACTGCGATTGACTATAATCATCTGAATTTACCCACCAGCGTAGCTTTTCAAAACGGGGATCACCTCACCTATCGCTACGATGCTACTGGAAGAAAGCTAAGCCAGACCGTACATAAAAACGGCAACCCGGTAAAGACCACAGACTATATCGGAGCATTTATCTATGAAGACGAGCATCAGGGAGAAGGTCCGCACCTTCAATTGATCCAACACGAAGAGGGTCGTGTGGTTCCCATCGAAAACGGAATGGACTACCAGTACCATCTCAAAGATCACCTGGGCAACATAAGGCTTACCTTTAGTACCACCCCGGAGAACTATATCATGCTAGAAGACTTTGAAGATACCCAAAGCGACTTTACGGAGCTAAAAAGGCAGAATAGGCAAACGGCTAATAGTACGAAGACAGGAACATATGTAAGTGCTGTAGGTATAAAGCAAACCAGCTCGATGGTGCTGGTAGGGATGAACAAAGGCGATACGGTCAACCTAAGTGTAAAGGCCAATTACGAAAGCGATCCAGATGGCAACTCCTTCTTGCCGATCGCCTTTAGTGCGCTGCATCATTCCTTCGATGGCGCCTACGGAGGGGCTGAAGGCATCACCAGTACCGCCAGTGAGTTTGATAAGGCACTCTTAGGACTTCATGCTGCCGGAAAAGGAAACACCAACGAAGCACCCAGAGCGTTTATCAATTTCATCTTTTTTGACGAGGACATGCAGTATAGGGCAACAGGCTTTAAGCAGATCAGCAAGGCAGCATTAGGAGTGGGTGTTCACGAACTGGTCGTGCTGGATGCACCTTTTGTAGCAGATCAAAAGGGTTACCTGCTCGCGTACCTTAGTAATGAGAACAAGGAAGCCGCTACCGTATTTTTTGATGACTTTACCGTCTATCATGGGAAAACGAATGTAGTGAGTGCGCAGGACTACTACCCCTTCGGTTTGACCTACAACAATTACAAAAAGACAGCTTCTACCGCGCAGAAATACAAATATGGAGGCAAAGAAGAGCAGGAAGACTGGGGCGTAGGTATCATGGATTTCGAAGCAAGGTTTTATGATGGCGCTCTGGGAAGGTTTATGAACATGGACCCCCTGGCGGATGACGGAGGCCAGGAATCATGGACGCCCTACCATTACACCTATAATAACCCGATGGCGTTTGTTGATCCCTCAGGATTAATCCCGTCTTCTCATATCGATACAGAAGGAAAGATCATTGCCGTTGTCGATGACGGGGACAATGGAGTGTACCAACACGAAGCCAATGCAGACGGAGGAACACCAAACGAAAAAATGATTAAGAAGCGACAAAAAAGGTCCGGTAGCACCTCAGGAAATGGGACGAAAGTGGGCGAGACGGAGCATTCGGATGAGTTTGTCAGCCCGGAAACGGGAAAGCCAATGACAAACTACAAACTACAGATTGGCAAATCGTTTGATCCAATCATCGCAGACATGAATGCAAAATCAAAGGGCATGAACCTGATGGAAATTGCTCAAGCCTCTAAAAAAGGAAAGTTGTTCGATATTAAGGCTATTTATAAGAATGTCGGTGCATTGTTGAATGGTAAATATGCTACTTCTCGTTCCGCAGGAAACTTTTTAGCAGGATACAATGCAGTAGGAAGTAAACTGATGGGGGTGGGGATCTCATTTACTACTTTCCAAAAGTTGGCGGGAGCCTTACATATTGAAAACAGTCATGGCAAAAAGCTTTCCGAAGGACAAATGTTCAACATTGTCACGTCAGGAACCTACCAGAGTTCAGACATAAGCAAATTTGTAGCACCTCTCTGGGGCGAAGTCAGGTACCAATACAGAATGAGTAGAGCCGGCTGGAATTTTGGAGAAACGAATGGAAAGAAAACACCAGAATGAAAATCAAAGAATATGAAATGAGCATAAACGTTCGAGGGCGAACGTATACCGTGCCACGTTGGCCAACTGCCGGATGACTGGATGGCCGACGGTCTGGCGCTGCGGAGCAATGTTTTGAGCGACCTGCCTGCCATAAAAGAGATAAAGAATAATAAAGAATATAAAACAAGGAACATACACATAAAATGAGCAAAAGACCAGGCATCCTAGTCTACACCAACTGAGGATGAATGGTGTTTATCGCGAATTTCCCTGCGGGGAACCGCATGTGAGCATTTGAAAGAAAACCATACACATGAAAAACCTTCTTACCAT
Source organism: Bacteroidota bacterium (assembly GCA_039192005.1). GTDB lineage: Bacteria > Bacteroidota > Bacteroidia > Cytophagales > Cyclobacteriaceae > Ekhidna. The sequence goes on along the minus strand of JBCCXH010000001.1, from coordinate 13,888 downwards.
AATAACCATGATTCATTTTTGTGTGTTGTACGCACAAAATCAGGACGTCATTCCACCATCACCTACCTCTTCGGCATTGGGGAAGTACGTAGACAACCCGGTATCCCTTTACACCGGAACCCCGGAAATCGGCATTCCGCTTTATGAATTGAAAGTAAAAGATTACACCTTGCCTGTCGGTTTGAGCTACCATTCCAGTGGCATTAAAGTAGAGGAAACCGCTTCTAACATCGGTCTCGGGTGGGTTTTAAATGCCGGCGGAGTGATTACCCGGTCAATGAAAGAAATCCCCGACGACTACAAGGCACCCTACTGTCCCGACACCTGGGATGGAACAGGAAGACGGCCGGACTGTAGAAACGGGATCTTCCACTCAAAGGAAAACGTTCATGATATTGATGTACTTGGCGCTTACAATAGAGACCTGTATGACCATGATTACTCACTAGACAACGTTTTCTCCAGATTTTATAGCATTGAACCGAACCCTAATGGCTGGAGCTACAAGAAGCTGAGCGATACAGAGCCTGATGTTTTTTATTTCAACTTTTGTGGGAAATCAGGAAAGTTCGTATTTGATGTGAGAAATGGGGTGAGGACCATTCGTATATTGTCTCATCATGAGTTGCAGATCACCCATCAACTCGATCGTTATGGGAGGCTGTCCAGTTTTGAAGTGACAGACGACCAGGGAATCAACTACGCATTTACTGCCGTAGAAGAGACCGAGACCATCGTAGAGGCAAATAGCTTTCCGCAACCTTTTGGAGGCAAGGGAATACTTTCTTATGTCTACTACATCCCTAACTCCCGTCAGGAAACGAAATTTAATTCTAGTTGGTATTTAACTAAGATTACCACCCCCTTAGGAGAAGAAATCAGCTTTAGGTATGAAGACGAGTCGTCCCAGTTTATCAGGCAGGGGTCAGAACAAACCCTCTTAAATCATGCTTTCAATTTCAATGTTTACAATCCTAACGTAGATCGTTCACATCACCACTTGCAGAGTACCGTAGTTAATTTGAAAGGCAAACGACTGGTCTCGATCCAAAGCGACGATGAGCGCTTGACATTCTTAAGTGATCATGAGAGACAGGATATCTGGGGATATGAACCGCGGATGCGACCCAAAGCCCTTACTGGGCTCATCGCATTTTCCATCAAGCCGACCGGAATCCCGAAAAGAATCAAAAAATGGGCATTTGTACAAGATTACTTTACCAGTCCTGTTGTCACAACATTTCAGGTAGGCTCGTTAGGTTACCGGTATAGCAAACCGGGTGCGCACTTCGCTCATGACCGAAACATGAACGTGTACTTCAAGCGTTTGCGACTGCGTAGCGTTCAGGAATTTGGAACATCAGAGGGTGATGAGCTTCCACCAACAAGTTTTGAGTACAAGTACCTGGGGTTTTCTGGATGGAGTAGTGCCCACCGGTTGCCTCATCGGTTTTCCTTTCAGCAGGATTTGTGGGGCTACTATAATGGCGCCACGGGCAATACCAGGTCCATGATTCCCAAACAGTACGTGTACCCGGATATGTTTAGCGATAGTCGCAGGTTTAGCGTATACCGCAGGGTGAAACGTACCGGAAGAGAGTACACGCTATCCGGAGCAGACCGGCTACCGGATGCAGACCTAATGGGTGTGGGGATGCTGACACAAATAAATTATCCAACTGGAGGATTTACGAGCTACGAATACGAGCCACATACATTCAAAGACGGGAATGAAGCGTTTTCTGGTGGTGGATTGCGCATCAGACGAATTGTAAAAAGAGATGGACTAAGTACAGATAATGACATGGTATACAACTATTCTTATACCGATGGCAATGAGACAGCCGGTAAGGTGGTCAGCATACCCATCTTTGCAGTAAGTGACGGCGCAGGAGTTCGTTATCCACTCGATGGAACTCAGAACGCTTATCGGGCCAATACCACACGTTTTAGCGTTCCTCAGGGTCCGCTGGGCAATACGAAAGGGTCAAACATCGGCTACCGAAAAGTGACCGAGTTCATGAGTGGCAATGGCAGAACCGTATACGAGTTTGCGATGCCTGCCCTGTGGCACGAACGAAACGACCGGTTGAAGATATCGTCAGGTCCACTTGGTCCGGTAGCAGACTGTGATCGGGCAAAGAACGGAACATGTGATGGTGTGTATTTGGCCACTCGGGTGTACGACCTATTCCCTAACTCCACTCGGCGGTCTTCCTATTTTGATTTGAGTATGAACCCACGTACCTACAATACCTTTCCTTTTCCTGAGAATCCCAACTACGATTGGAACAGGGGGCAGCTACTGGTGAAATCTGATTACAATCAGTCTGGTCAAATCGTCAGAAAAGAAACCTACAACTATGATGTCTGGTATGCGAACGGTGGGTATGCACCTAAAAAAGTATACGGCATGAAGTTTGGCCAGTACTACCCAAGGCATGCAAATCCCGATGACAATGATGCATTGCCCATAGGTAATAGGCCGTACGGGTGTTTCCGTGTCGCAAAGTATCGCTACATGACCGGTGTTGCGAAAGTGCTCACCTCCAGGACGGTAAGGGACTACCAGACAGGAACGACACTTGCTACGGAAAAGACGACTACCTACGAACACAAAGGAGCCAGGCATACTTACGTGACGAAAATGACGGATCAGACCAGTCAATCTGAAACGCTGATAACTACGATGAAATATCCCTCCGACTACCTGCCGGTGTACGATGCTGCAGAAGGAGTACGTGCACTTCAGATTGGGAAAATAACAGCCAATCCCGTAGAGACCTCGGAGTACATGGAGAAAGAAGGTACATCTTATTTGAGGACCTCGACGCTTACTACCTATAAATTAGTTGGTGGCCTCCCCCTACCCGCTCGTCACTACATGAGGGAGACCGCTACGTTGGTAGATGATTTCAACCCCTCTTTCGTAATTCCGAATATTGGAATCTTTATAAGAGACCAGAACTATGAAGAAAAGTTCTATTTTAAACGATACGATCACAGGGGAAATATCCTCGAGACCGAAGATAAGACCACGGGCATAGTGACCGCTTACGTTTGGGGATATAACAAACGATATCCTATTGCTAAAGTCATCAATGCAACCTATGCCTCCATCGAAGCGATACTGACCTCATCAGAGTTTTGATTTGTTGAACTACGGAAGAATCGTCAGTCCCAGCCCGATCCCGAATTATGAGATTCTCGATGGAGACGTACGCACTATCCTTGATAAGCTAAGAACAAGTTTTCCCAACGCTCAGGTGTTTTCCTATACCTATAAGCAGTCAGTAGGTATTACTTCTGAAACGGATGCTTCAGGCAAAACAACCTATTATGAGTACGACAACTTTAGCCGGTTAAAGACCATCAAAGATCATAACAGAAGTATTCTGAAGCAGTACGAATATCATTATCAAGGCCAATAATGCAACACATATAACCAACGCATAGCACCTGGCGACCATAAAAAATGACCCGGGTATATGTTGTTATCCATTAGCACACATTACTATCCGAACCTAACCTCATTACTTTCCATGTTACCAATACGTAAAAGACCCTTAAAAAAGCGTTGCATCGTGTCTGCCATCTGCAGCCTTTTACTGGTTGGCTCATCCAATGCACAATCAGTCGAGACGCTATATAAAGACAGAGATGGGTGGGGCGACCCATCAGACGCAGCAAGTGGGCTGGTTTCCAACGAAACGTTCATAATAATTGAGGGGAAACAATGGGATTTGGGTCAGTTTCACCATTCGGGCTGGTCGCTTAATGACGATGACAGCAATGATAATAATACCGGCATATCAAAAGAGGTTTCCTGCTGTAGCGGCACAGGTAGTGATGACTCGGGCCATTCTGATGTTACGTTACCATTCTCTGGCCATCTCGTCCTCTATCAGGATCTGGACGGCGATGGATATGGAACAAATGCACAAACGGCCCTGGGGTACTACTCAGAGCAGGACGAGGGAACCAACGTACCAGGAGGGGGCCACCATGCAGCAACATCACTCATAGGAGGGGGGTGGGTTAGCAACAACCTGGATTGTGACGATACAGATCCAACCCAACCGGCCTACTGGTATTATGATAGCGATGCCGATGGGTACGGAGATCCTGATATTTCAAGGTTAAGTTGTTCCGGAGAAGGTGGATACGTGCAGAATCGTCTGGACTGTGATGATCAAAATCCTGCGAAAAGAAATTGCGATGAGCTTAACATATCAGATAGAAATTATATCTATGCTATCCGCCCTAATCGATCAGCAAATACGATCCATGAAACGACCGACGCAAAACGAGAGATCACCTATTTTGATGGCTTCGGGAGGCCTACACAGCACATACTCCATGCCTCGTCTGTTTCAGGTGGTGACGTCATATCAAATACCACATACGACCATATCGGTCGGGCAGCTAAGGAATACCTGCCCTATAAAGAGGAAGGAAAAGGCAGCTATGCCACGGCGTGGAGAAGTAACCAACGCCTCGAATACCTCAGAATCAAAAACGATGCTTATGCATTTTCAGAAACCGAGTATGAACCCGCTCCCCTCAACAGAATTTCAAAAACGTTTGCCCCTGGTCGTGCCTGGTCAAAAGAGGCAGGCAATCGCCCATTGCATTACTCTTATCAGGTAAATGAAATCAATGAGGTGCATTTATTAACCGTTGATGGACTCCTGTCAGAAGGCGAAATTTTTTACCCAAAAGGAACCCTTTACAAGCAACAGGTCACGGATGAGGCAGGTCACTTAGAACTAACATTTACCGATAAGCAGGAGCAGGTTATAGCAAAAAAATCTCAGGCAGGTCCAGATCATTGGGCAACTACCTATTACCTATACGATGACCTGGACCGCCTTTGCGTAATCCTGCCACCTGAGGCAGTAGACCGGATGAATAGTAAATTTTATAAGACAGGCTCCGATCGTATCGCCTTTTTGAATCGATGGGCCTTTCAATATGAATACGATGACCAGGGGCGTATGATAGTGAAGAAAGTACCAGGAGCAGCACCTTTGTCACTTATTTACGACAGGTGGGGCCGATTGGTACTCACTCAGGACGGAAACCAACACCAAAAAGCGCAGTGGACGTTCACTACCTACGACGCGCTGAACCGGCCCGTCATTACCGGATTTGTCACAGATGACCGGGACCGGGAGGCCGTGCAAGCTTACGTCTCAGGATTAACCAACAGGTACGTCACCTACGATGGTAGTAAGAACTATGGGTATAATGCCAGTGCCTATCCATTTTCAGAAATCGGTACAGGCAGGCTAGGAGATGTGTTGACAGTCACCTATTACGATGACTACCGCTTTGTAGCGAAAACAGGGTTGAAAGGGACAGCTTTCCAACCCGTTTATACGACAGGAAGTGTACACCACGTGGTACCTGTCCTTAAGACTTTCGCCAAAGGGCAAGTCACCGGGTCAATGATCAATACAGGAGAAAAAGATGGGGTCGCTTCTATTATTTACTACGATGAGAACGACCTACCCATACAGACCGTGACGCAGAATCACCTCGGCGGGACAGACATCGTTAGCAACCAATACGACTTTACAGGCAAGCTACGAAAAACACAAACCCAACACCTCGTCTATGGAAAAACGATGACCATCAAAAGGCGGATGGAGTACGACCACGGAGACCGGCTCATCAATACGTGGCATGAGGTGAACAATCAGGGAGAAGTACTACTTGCCCATAATGCGTATAATGAGTTAGGAGAACTTATTGAAAAAGAACTCCACATGTTTGATCCCATAGGGGCACTAAAGGGAGAGTTTTCCCAATCCCTTGATTATACCTACAACATGCAAGGCTGGCTGACCTCCATCAATGACAGCCGACGATCGGACGACAGCGAACCCAACCGGGACCTGTTCGGGATGGAGCTGTATTACGATACCAACCCGTTAGAACCGGCCAATACCCACTTTAATGGCAACATTGCTGCCATGCAATGGAGTGATTCACAAGGGACAGGCACCCATGATTACCGATCCTACAACTTTGCCTACGATCCACTCAACCGGCTGACAGATGCCCGTCATTTTGAAAACGGAGCCGAAACATCAAAATTTGGGCTGACCGGGGTGTCGTATGACCTAAATGGAAACATCCAACACCTAAAGCGAAAGGCTGAAAGTACAACCACTCTTATGGATAACCTAAGCTACCAATACGATGGCAACCGCTTGTTAGGAGTTCAGGATGCATCTGGAGATGCCGACGGGTTTTACGATGGCAACACATCAGGCAATGACTATGCCTACGATGAAAACGGCAATACGATCAGTGATGCCAATAAGGGGATCGACCGGATCAAATACAACCACCTAAACCTCCCGGTTGAGATCAGCTTTTCATCAAGGAGTCAGGGAGAGGTAGACAAAATCACCTACCGCTACGATGCAGCCGGGATCAAGCTGAGCCAAACATTACATGAAAGTGGAATTCCGATAAGGACGACTCACTACATCGGCGAATTACACTACGAAGACCTGCACGAAGGAGATGGACCGCGCCTACAGCTGATCCAGCACGAAGAAGGCCGTATTGTTCCCAAATATGGATCAGGAGGCCATGCTCAGCCTATTGAAACATTTGACTACCAGTACCACCTCACCGACCACCTCGGTAATGTAAGGGTCACCTACTCTACCATGCCGGAAAAATATGAGATGGTCGAGGACTTTGAAGATGACCAGAGTGACTTCACCGATTTAAAAAGACACAACCGACGAACGGCCAATCGTACCACAGGAGGATCGTACGTAAGCGCAGTCGCTAGACAAGAGACCAGTGCCATGACATTATTGCGCCTCAACAAAGGTGATGTCGTCAACCTCAGCGTTTATGCCAGTTACGAAACCAACGCTGATGAGCATGCCTTCTTACCAATGGCCTACCATGCCCTGTTTTCCAGTTTTGATGAGGCATTTGGAGACATAGAAGGTATTTCGTGCTCCGTGAATGAGTTTAATGAGGCCCTTAACAGCGCAAATATGATGGGTAAATCTAATGCTCAACCCCTGGCACCGAGGGCCTATTTGAACTACCTCTTTTTTGACAAAGAAATGCACTACGTGACCGCAGGTTATCAGCAAATCAGCAAAACTGCCGGGGAGACCGATGCCTTTGAGCGGGTAGAACTAGACAGACCCTTTGTGGCCAACCAGGAAGGCTACATCCTGGCCTACCTTTCCAACGAGGATCAAGGGCAGGGCCACGTTTATTTCGATGATTTTACCGTATACCACGAGAAGACGATGGTGGTGAGTAGCCAGGACTACTACCCCTTCGGAAGTCAGTTCAACAGCCATACCCGAACTGCTTCTGTACCCAACAAATACAAGTATCAGGGGATGGAATTACAACCAGAAACGGAGACTTACCTTGCAGATTTCAGAAGCTACGATCCTGCAATTGGGAGATGGCAACAAGTTGACCCGAAAGCCAATGAGTTCCACAGCCCATATGCAGGGATGGGGAACAACCCTATTATGTATTATGATTTTCTCGGGGATACGATAGTTGATGCGAATGGTGCCGTTGCGAAGCTGGTGAATAACGTAAATGAACAAATTGACGCTTTAAATTCAGTTTTGAATAATAAAGACTTTAACTACGATAAGCTGGGGTTTTCCAAAAAACAGGTACAGAGCAAGGTGAAAGCATTAAAAGGCGTGCTATCAGAGATCAATCGAATGAAAGTTTCTGCACAGGTTTACCACGTACAAAATGCGGATGATCAAGGAGCCGGAGTTTCATTTGACGCTAAAACAGGTGCAATCGATATCCGCGTAAATGCTTCCTCCTCTATTGGGTTGATCGGTCACGAGTTGTTGCACGGTTTTCAGTTTGAAAACGGAGACCTATCCCTTTTCAAAGACAATAGTGCCTATGGATCATTGTATGACATTGGAGATGAAACAGCAGGCTACAACAGGGAACGTTTATTAGACGGTGGCATTGGTAGTACGGTTGCCGAAAAACGTACGGATAGCTGGACACGTCAGACAGGAGCTAAGATGACCCCTCAGGCTTACCAAAAGCTCCCCAATGGCCCCATAAACATAAATTCTCCTCAAGGAAAAGCCATTCAAAAGAAGTTGAGACAGGGGACTTCAAAAGAAGTAGTGATCGGATGGAAAAACTATGACCGAAGTAAGTAATGAGAAAGTGGGGTACATTGATTGGGCTCTTATTGGCCTTTTTCACGTTAAAAGGACAAAGTGAGCTCATAGGAAAATACGATACAGATAATTGGTCTCATAGCAACAGGTATCACTTTGAGGAGCTGTGCTTAAGAGAAGGGAATCGTTTTGAGTACAAGCTTCGCATGAAATTCATTGACATTAATCTCACAGGTACATGGAGCGTTAATAAAAATCAGTTGATCCTGACCAGTGATAATAGTAAGGAGGGAATTCTGGAATCAATGGAGACATTTTCTTCGGAGGTTCCCGATGGACACACGCGCTTTGATGTGAGGGATTTCGGGAAAGAGCGGGTCAACTACTCCATTTTAGCGGTCTCAGGAGATACGGCGATCACAATCGGGAGTAGGTATGGGGTTACGGATATCCCTCTTCATAAAGTGGAATCTTATCAGGTATCAACACCTGCTATGACCTTTCCAGTTAAAACGGTCACTTCTCAACAAGCCAATTTTGTTACGGTTTTGGTCAATACAAAACGGGTTTTTGACGACGAAGCCTGGATGATACTCGCAAACGGTGCCATCAGACCCAAACGGCCCGATGGCAAGCTGACACGCTATTTTTTATCAAAAACAGCTAAATGACTGGTGCCGCCCGGATGCAAGTAAAAAGGTTTTAAATCCTCCCCATCAGAGAGGACCCCTACTCCAACCCAAAGAACCCTCAATCTCCAATCACTTAGTCGAGTCAATCGAAAAAATCCTCCAATCGCCCCAATCTAAAATCCCTAATTTTCAAATCCTTCAATCTCCAATCCCTCAATCGAGTCAATCAAAAAAATCCCCCAATCCAATAAATCTACAATCGAAAAAATCAAAAAATCCCAAACCTCTACTCACTTCGCAAACTGTTTGCCGGATTGCTGAGGGCTGCTTTTAAAGACTGGAAACTGACGACCCCAAGCGCGATAATGACGAGTAACAGTCCGCTGTAAATGAAGACATCCCAAAAGTAGCCGATTCGATAGCTGAACGCAGCCAACCACTCATCCGCGAGGTACCAGGAGACAGGTATCGCGATCACCAGAGAGATGACGACCAGTTTTAGATAATCTACTGTCAGCAAACGAAGGATGGAAGATAGCGAAGCACCTAAGACTTTGCGAATGGTCATCTCTTTGCTCCTTACGGCTACCGTATAAACGGATAGACCAAAAAGCCCCAGGCTGGCGACCAGCACCCCGAAGATGGCAAAGACCATAAAAATGGTTCGTGTACGCTGCACATCCTTATACATGACTTCAAATCGCTTATCCAGAAAATCTGCCCGAAGGGGCTGGTGAGGATTGAAACGATCCCACAGTGCTTCGATCTTTTCAAAAGCCTGATAAACCTCCTGACTTTTCAATCGCACGGAGATGATGTCTCCGCCTGTTGTTCTCGCCAACACCAAAGGGCGGATCTCTTCCCGGAGGTTATCGTAGTTAAAATCTTTAATGACGCCCACCACTCGCCACTCTGCCCAGTTTTGGATTCGAGAGTTGGTAGGATCCTCCAACCCAAGTTGTTCCACCATGGACTGATTTATCACAATCGCATTAGAGTCAGATGCCAGGTCATTTCGAAACATCCGGCCTTCCACCAGTTCCAGTCCGAGGGTCTTCAAATAGTCCTCATCCGCTCGCCAAAACTGTCCTCCAACCCTTTTGCCAACATTTCTTTGTCCTGCAAGCCAGAAACCATTGCCGTTTCGGTGGGTCCCTTCCACAGGCAGTGAATTACTAATCGTTGTACCTTGTATATCAGGTAAAGCTTCCAGTTCTGATTTGAAAGCAGCCAAACGCTCGTCCATCGTAGCCACTCCATGAATCATCAGAACCTGATCTTTATTGTACCCCAGATCTTTGTTTAAAATAAAGCTCATTTGTCGGTAAACAATAAACGCACCTGAAATCAACAGCATGGAAACCATAAATTGAAAAACGACCAGGCCACGACGCAAAAAACTGTTTTTACCTTTTCCACTGAGCTTCATTTGCCCACCTAAAACCGAAAGGGTGTTGATATTGGATAAATACAAGGCAGGGTAGGCCCCGGAGACGAGTCCGATTAAAAAAGTAAAGACCAGAACCAGGAGGTAAAACACAGGGTTTGTGTGAGGAAATACAATCTGCTTATCCGCTACCTGATTGAAAAAAGGCATGCATAGCCATGCTAAAAACGTTCCGATCACTACAGATACTGCGGTAAGGATCAGTGCCTCCACTAAAAATTGCGATCGGATGCCGCCCTTACCAGACCCGACAGCTTTGCGTAGACCTATCTCGCGTGACCTTTGGGCACTATTTGCCGTGGTCAGGTTGATAAAGTTGATACAGGCCAGCAACAGGATGAAAATCGCGATGGCGCTAAACATACTCACCATCCGGATATCGCCAAATGAGCCAAAATCATAGATATCCGAAGAATAGAGGTAGATATCCGAAACGTGCTGCGATCCCAGCGTGACAAATTCCCGCTCTTCCTCTATCCGCTGGTGTCCCTCCTCGATGGAGTAGGCCAAAAAATACCGGTCGTAGATGCTTTTGAGCTTGGATTTGAACTGTACCGGTTCGACGCCTTCGTTCAGCTCGTAGTAGGTGACATAATTATAACAACACCAATTAGTTTGCTCACCCTTCCAAAACGCTTTGCCAACCAATGTAAAAAAGAAATCGATGTCGCTAAGGTGGGTTCCGACCAAATCCTCATAGACCCCTCCAATGGTATAAGGTGTTTTTTGATTCTCATTGATGTATACGACCTGACCGGTTGGGTCCTCTCCTGGAAAATATTTGTTGGCTTTGGTTTTAGATAAAATGATACTTAAAGGTTGAGACAATGCCGTTTTCGTCGTTCCATACACCATATCAAACTCCAGCATCGTCAAAATAGAAGGGTCGGCATAGCCAAACCGCTCCTCGAAAACACGTTCATCTTGTCTGGCTGGTCGAAATAAGTTTCCCCCGGCTTCACCAAAACCATCAAATACGAGTATGCGGCCCGTGTGTTTGAGTTCAGGATAGTCTTCCTTGAGTACGGGGCCAAGGACAGGAGGCACAGAAACGCTTTTGTACGATTCGTCAGGCATTTTGCTATCGATGTACAGCCGGTAGAGGGGCTTGTCCTTCAGGTGTTGATCCATCTGCACCTCATCGATAACGAACAGGCAAATGAGCAGGCTGATGGCAATGCCGATAGCGAACCCGCCAATTTTAATGGTGGAGTATGTGCGATGTTTTTTCATGTTGCGAAACGCAACTTTCGAATAATTGGAAAAAGTGCCCATGAAGTTAAAATGGTTAGATCTACTTAATTTTTTAATTAGGTTGGGTCGGAGCATTTTCAATAGTTCACGTACGTAGAGGTACTTGGCCCGACCAACCGAAAACTTCGCCTGGTGATGGTAAAACTCTTCGATCATATCACCGGCTATTTCTTCTACGTACTCTTTTTTAAGTACATAAGAAAGCAATTTGAGCGGCCACTTAGGTGGGTCGACTGGAGCATTAGGAAGGCCCATATCAGATCGTTTGCGTTTTGATAATCGTAGCCCAGAGTCCCGCCCGAACATCTTTCACTTCGTTTAGTACCTGTTCAGCGTAAGGGGTCGCCTGATAAATGCGCTTACGTTTTCCTCCCCGCACCTTCTCTGCTTCCCCCCATTCGGAGGTAAGAAACCCTTTCTCTTCCATGCGTTTCAGGGCAGACTGGATCGAACCGACACTCAACGTATCCTTCAGCCGTTCCTCCAGTTCACGTTTGATGGCGACACCATACGCTTCTTCCCTCAACGCCATCACGGTCAACAAGACCAGCTCCTCGAATTCACCAAGTTTTGTTTTCTTCATCAAAATGATATCTCTCGTAATTGCAGTAAATATATGACTTTTATATTATTCGTAATTGCAGTAATAATAGTTACACGAATGCAGATGAAATTTTTTAGAAGGAGATGGCTTCCTTCTTTAGCAAGCTAATCAGCCAATGAATTTTCTCAATCCCCCAATCCCCTCAATCGTCACTTCCTATCACGAGATTGCTTCTCCCGTACCAAAGGGATCGCAAAGACGCAAAGAGAAACCGACACTCACCCAATCTAAAATCCTCTTAATCGCCCTCAATCCAAAATCCCTAATTTTCAAATTAAGCCATTTTCAAATCTTTCAATCTCCTCAATCCAACTCCCGCAATCTCTAAATCGAAGCACTCTAAAATCAAAAAAATCCCTACAACTAGCGATTGTGAAGTTCTGTGTAATGTAAAAGGTTTGCATTCGCAGTTAATAACTACGTTATTTAGTTTATCACATTAAAAGATCATTACCATGATACATTCTTTACTACGTTCACCTATCCGCGATTTGGAGATTTTCAGGTCTCACTAAAATAACCAGGCCGGTTTCCTGACTCATTCTGTTACACCCTTTCACTTTTACGACGAACTCACTATTTCTCCATGTTTTCAATGCTAAAAAATTTATTAAAAAAACGCTTCCTATTGGCCATGTGTAGCTTCTTGCTGGTTGGTTCATTAAGTGCGCAGTATACTGCAACAGCTTATCGCGATGCAGACCGTGACGGGCACGGCGATCCATCTAATTCTACAACGGTGTACTTTGTTGAGGATATGGTAATTATCAATGGTCGAGGATATCCTGATTATCAATGGGAAACAAACACAGGTTGGGTTCTTGGCCCTGCGGATGATTGCGACGATACTAATCCGACATTTTGGCAGAAACGTCTTTGGTACGAGGATGCAGACGGAGATGGACTGGGTGATCCTTTTTCAACATTTAGGTCTTGCTTTCAGCCATCAGGCTACGTATCTAATAGGGATGATGGATGTCCCGACATACATTTTATGGCATCAAATATTCCATGCGAGGCTCTTGTAAAATTATATCTGGATAATGATAAGGATGGTTATGGAGTTTCGACTGATTTTGAATTGGCTGTTGATTTTGAGGGGCAATATATTTACAATGGTGTGGGATATTATCCAGAAGAATTAATAAGGATCAAGAGGTCGTTGAATGCAAGTGACTGTGACGATTCAGATGCATCAATATGGAATGCAAATACGGTTTGGTATGGTGATTCCGATGGAGATGGTTACGGAGATGCTTCAGTGACCATTCGCTCCTGCCACCGACCAAATGGGTATGTATCTAATAGAGATGATGGATGTCCTGACATACATTTTATGGCTCCGAATATTCCATGCGGGGCTCTCGTAAAACTATATCTGGATAATGATAAAGATGGTCATGGAGTTGCAACGGATTTTGTTTGGGCCATTAATTTTGATGGTGACTATATCTACAATGGGACTGGATACACTGCAGAAAGCTTAACAACAATCAAGAGGTCGTTGAATGCGGATGACTGTGACGATTCAGATGCTTCGATATGGAATGCGAATACGGTTTGGTACGGCGATTCCGATGGAGATGGATTGGGAGATGCTTCAGTGATAATTCGCTCCTGTCACCGACCGACTGGTTATGTGTCTAATAGGGATGATGGATGTCCCGACACACATTTTATGGCTCCAAATACTCCATGCGAGGCTCTTGTAAACTTATATCTGGATAATGATAAGGATGGTTATGGAGTTTCGACTGATTTCGAATTGGCAGTTGATTTTGAGGGTCAATAT